>NZ_PZKO01000067.1:0-170880 GCF_014926485.1 Pseudarthrobacter sp. AB1 | reverse complement strand
TCGGCGTAGCGGCGGGGCATGCCCATGACCCCTAGCCAGTGCTGGATCAGGAACGTGCCGTGGAAGCCAAGGAACAGCATCCAGAAGTGGATCTTTCCGAGGCGCTCGTTGAGCATCTTGCCGGTGAATTTTGGCCACCAGAAGTAGAAGCCTGCGAACATCGCGAACACCACCGTGCCGAAGACCACGTAGTGGAAGTGCGCCACCACAAAGTAGGAGTCAGACACGTGGAAGTCCAGCGGCGGCGACGCCAGGATGATGCCGGTCAGGCCACCGAAGAGGAAGGTGATGAGGAAGCCGATGCTCCACAGCATGGGGGTCTCGAATGTAATGGATCCCCGCCACATGGTGCCGATCCAGTTGAAGAACTTCACGCCGGTGGGGACCGCAATCAGCATGGTCATGAAAGCGAAGAACGGCAGCAGGACCGAGCCGGTCACGTACATGTGGTGCGCCCACACGGTCACGGACAGGGCTGCAATGGCGATGGTTGCGTAGACCAGGCCCTTGTAGCCGAAGATCGGTTTACGGCTGAAGACCGGGAAGATCTCGGACACGATGCCGAAGAACGGCAGCGCAATGATGTACACCTCGGGATGGCCGAAGAACCAGAACAGGTGCTGCCACAGCACCGCGCCGCCGTTTTCCGGATCGAAGATGTGTGCACCGAAGCGGCGGTCGGCGCCGAGAGCGAACAATGCGGCAGCCAGTGGCGGGAAAGCCATCAGCACGAGGATGGATGTCACCAGGGCGTTCCAGGTGAAGATGGGCATCCGCCACATGGTCATGCCCGGAGCACGCATGCAGATGATGGTGGTGATGAAGTTGACCGCACCCAGGATAGTGCCGAAGCCGGACAGCGCCAGACCGAAGACCCACAGGTCGCCGCCGATGCCTGGGCTGAACGTGGTGTTGGACAGCGGCGCGTACGCGAACCAGCCGAACGACGCCGCACCCTGGGGGGTGATGAAGCCGGACACCGCGATGGTGGAGCCGAAGAGGAAGAACCAGAAGGCCAGGGCGTTCAGCCGCGGGAACGCGACATCGGGGGCACCGATCTGCAGCGGCATGATGACGTTGGTGAAGCCGGCGAACAGCGGCGTCGCGAACATCAGCAGCATGACGGTGCCGTGCATCGTGAACAGCTGGTTGTACTGCTCCTTGGTCTGCAGGATCTGCATGCCAGGTTCGAACAGCTCAGCCCGGATGAGCAGAGCCATGACGCCACCGAGGCAGAAGAACACAAACGACGCGATCAGGTACATGTACCCGATGGTCTTGTGGTCGGTGGAGGTGATCCAGTTGACGACGATGCGTCCCTTGGACTTAGGAACTACGGGAGCCTCTAGGGTTCCGGCAGGTGCGGTCTGGGTATAAGTTGCCACGTCGCTCCCCTTACTTAATTTCGTTCAGGTTCGGGTTGCGGTCATACTCTTCACCGAGGAGTCCCGCGTTGCCGTCTGCCTTGAGCTTGTCCAGGTGGGCCTGGAATTCGGCTTCGGAGACAACCTTGACGCGGAACAGCATTTCGGAGTGGTACTCACCACAGAGCTCGGCGCACTTGCCGTCGTAGGTTCCCTCTTTAGTGGGCGTGAACCTGATGTAGTTGGTCTTGCCGGGGATCATGTCGCGCTTCTGGAGGAAGGCGGGAACCCAGAAAGAGTGGATGACATCGCGGGAGTTCAGTTCGAGGTCAACTGACTTTCCAACCGGCAGGTAGAGCGTCGGCAACGCTTCCTTATTGATGGTGTTACCAGTCAGGTGTGCCTGGACTCCTGCCTCGTGGACATCCTCGGTGACGACGTCGCCGGACTTGTAGTTGAAGTCCCAGGCCCACTGCTTGCCGCGGACATCAACAACGACGTCGGCCGGCTTGGAGCGGTCATCGATGGCCTGCTGGTCGCGGTCGGTGAAGTAGAAGAACACCAGGACCATGAACAGCGGGATGGTCAGGTAAAAGACCTCCAGCGGGAGATTAAAGCTGGTCTGCCGCGGGAAACCCGTGGTGCCCTTGCGGCGGCGGTAGGCGACAAGGCACCAAACGATCAAGCCCCACGTGATGATGCCCACAACGAGGGCGGCAATCCATGAGTTGACCCAGAGGTCCATGATCCGGTCAGTGTGATTGGTGGTGCCACGCTCGGTGGGCAGCCACCCCTTCTCTACCTCTGGCGAACATCCAGTCAAAACCAACGCGCCGGCAACTGCCAAGCCTGAGATCGTAGTGATCGTTTTGCGTCGGCTGCCGGTTCGGTTCTGCGAACTCACAGACGGCCCTTCCTACTTGTTGCTGTTGCCCGGCCACCCAAGGGGCCGTCCGGGCACACTAAAAGTTTTACTACTCGGTGTAGAGCTTACCGCTCTGCCGGGCGTTTCGCCCACATGTCGGCGCCGTGCCTCCGTGCCGTTTTCGGCGGACGGAATGCAGGCGCCGGCATCGGGCGAAATAACCGGGTCAGTGGAACGAATCACCACAGGCGCAGGAGCCACCGGCATTGGGGTTGTCGATGGTGAAGCCCTGCTTGGAGATTGTGTCCTCGAAGTCAATGCTGGCTCCACTGAGGTACGGCACGCTCATCTTGTCCACCACAACTTCGACGCCGTCATAGTCGCGGACGGCATCTCCATCGAGGAGGCGCTCGTCGAAGTACAGCTGGTAAATGAGGCCGGAGCAGCCGCCGGGCTGGACGGCAACGCGGAGGCGGAGATCGGTCCGGCCTTCCTGCTCCAGGAGGCTGCGCACCTTGCCTGCTGCGACGTCGGTCAGTTTGACCTCGTGTGCGGCCAGTTCATCGCTGGCAGCGCTGGTGGTCTCGGTGATGTTCTCGTTGGTTGCAGTGCTCATTTGGCCTACCTTAGGACGGTCCTGGCGGCCCCGCGTCAGCGGCGCCTGCCCCTACGGATACGGTACGGGCTATAGCTACATGCTACTTCGGTCAGCCCTGTAGCTCTAACTCCTGACGTAACCAAGCCGGTCCGCTGATTGTTCCCAATGGTGAAGGAATGCCGGCATCAGGGGGGCCCGGGATCAGGCCAGGCCTTCTGTGTTCAGCCGGGCGAGCAGCAGCGCCTCGGCCACCACGGCGTTCTGGAAATCACCAATGTGGAGCGACTCGTTGGCACTGTGGGCACGGGAATCGGGATCCTCGACACCGGTCACGAGGATCTGGACTTCCGGATATACGTCCGTCAGGTCCGCGATAAACGGAATTGACCCGCCGATTCCAGTCTCCACCGCCGGAACACCCCAGGCCTCCCCCAGCGCCCACATTGCGCACTTCGCCGCCTTTGAGGATGTATCAGCGAGGAACGACTTTCCGCTTTCTCCCGGAGTGAACACCACCTTTGCCCCAAAGGGTGCGTTGGCCTGGACGTGGGCTTGAACGGCTTCCATCGCTGCCGCCGGATCCTGGCCGGGCGCCAGGCGCAGGCTGAACTTGGCACGCGCCCGCGGCAGGAGCGTATTTGAGGCCACGTCCACGGCGGGAGCATCGAAGCCGATGATGGACAGCGCGGGCTTGGTCCACAGCCGGGCGGCGATGCTGCCTGTGCCTGCGAGCCGGACGCCATCGAGAACGGAGGAATCGGCACGGTACTCCGCTTCGGTGAGCTCCACGCCGACATTGTCATTCGATACGAGGCCTTCGATCGCCACGTTGCCGTCTGCATCGTGCAGGGTGACAATCAAACGGGACAGCAGGGTTGGCGCATCCAGTACGGGGCCACCGAACATGCCCGAGTGGACAGCATGCTCCAGCACCTGAACTTCAATGGTTCCGTCCACAAGGCCGCGCAGGCTGGTGGTAAGGGCGGGAATGCCCACCTTCCAGTTGCTGGAGTCGGCCACCACGATCACATCGGCCTTCAGCAGTTCCCGATGCGTTTCCAGGAACGAACGGAAGGTGGGAGAACCAGCTTCCTCCTCCCCTTCGAAGAAAAACGTCACGCCAAGCCCGAATTCCGCGCCCAGCACCTCGGTCGCTGCGGCATAGGCGGCCACATGGGCCATGATCCCGGCCTTGTCGTCAGCAGCGCCGCGTCCGTACAGCCTGCCGTCCCGTTCGACGGCGGCAAAAGGCTCTGTTTCCCACAGCGCCGGATCTCCGGGCGGCTGGACATCGTGGTGGGCGTACAGCAGGATGGTCGGCTTCCCTGCTGCCGCCTGGCGACGTGCGACGACGGCAGGACCGCCGGGTGTGCCGTCGACCTTGTTACTGCGCAGGACCTGGACATCCTCCACGCCGGCGGTGCGCAAAAGTTCCGCTACGGCCTGCGCGCTGGCTTCCAAGGGGGCGGGATCGAAACTCGGCCAGGCGATGCCGGGAATGGCCACAAGTGCCTTGAGCCGGTCGAGGGTGGTAGCGAAGGAAACTGCGACGGACAGCCTGAGTTGGTCCGCGTCGATGGCCCCTGCAGGGTGACCGGAGCCGGGGGTGTTGGCGTCGGACGGGTTGGCTGCTGGAGTGGGAGTCATGGCGAACACAATACCCGCGCCGAATCTCCTTGGGCCGCAAGGTATTCTGTTCACGTGTTCGGACGTAAAAAGGAAGCGCCAACGGCGCAGCAATCAATAGACCAGCAGGCCGCTGAAGCGGCAGCCCGGCAGGATGCCGCGTTGGGCAAGGGTGCGCCCACGCCCAAGCGCAAAGCCCAGGAGGCCGCCCGCAAACGGCCCCTGGTGCCGGAGGACCGCAAGGCGTCCAAGGCCGTTGAGCGCCAGGCCATCCAGGACCAGCGGGCCAAAATGCGCCAGGCGCTCGATACAGGTGATGAGAAATTCCTGCCCTTGCGCGACAAGGGACCGCAGAAGCGTTATGCCCGCGACTACGTGGATGCGCGCTTCAGCCTGGGCGAATACCTGATGTTCGGTGCTCTCGTATTTGTCATCATTTCCCTGATCGTGCCGGCTTCGAGCGAGCAGATGGTTTATGTCCTGGGCGGTTTCTGGGTCATGTTCCTGGCCGTCTTTGTGGATGTGTTCATTCTGTCCCGGCAACTCCGCAAGAAGCTGACCGAGAAGTTCGGCGAGGTTGAGCGCGGCACGGTCTGGTATGGCTCCATGCGCTCCCTGCAGTTCCGCAAACTGCGCCTGCCCAAACCGCTTGTGAAGCGCGGGCAATACCCGTCCTGATATGCATGCCGGACCAAGCGCCGGCAGCGCATTTCTTCTTAGACAGCAAAACCCCGGCAGTCAGGCTGCCGGGGTTTTGCTGCTTAGTCAGCTGTTGCGCCGGGCTTTCGCCAGGCCGCGGTTGATCCGGGACGCCCAGAAGGGCCCCTCGTACAGGAAGGCCGTGTAGCCCTGGACCAGAGAGGCGCCGGCATCCAGGCGGTCCTGGACGTCTTTGGCCGTCTCGACGCCGCCGACGGCCACCAGCGTGATTGCACCCCCGGTGGCCTCCTTGAGGCGGCGAAGGACTTCCAAGGAACGCTGCTTCAGCGGTGCCCCGGATAGGCCCCCGGCACCACATTCCTCCACTTTCGCAGCCGGAGACGCCAGCCCCTCACGCCCGATCGTCGTATTCGTGGCAATAATGCCGTCCAGCTTGAGATCCAGGGCCAGCTTGGCGACGTCGTCGATGTCCTCATCGCTGAGGTCCGGTGCAATCTTCACCAGCAGCGGGACGTGCCGGCCAGCCGCATTGTCCGCCTCGTGCCCCACGGCGGTCAGCAGCGGACGGAGGGTCTGGACATCCTGCAGGAGGCGCAGCCCGGGCGTGTTGGGTGAGCTGACATTGACCACCAGATAGTCAGCGGCCGGCGCCAGGCTCCTTGCACTGATCAGGTAATCGGCCACGGCGTCATCGAGTTCCACAACTTTGCTCTTGCCAATGTTCACCCCGATCACGGGGCGCACGGTGGGATGCCGGCGCTGCAGCGCCGCGCGTGCCGCTTTAAGGCGCGGTTCGACGGCGGCAGCGCCATCGTTGTTGAACCCCATCCGGTTAATAACAGCCCGGTCCTCGATGAGCCTGAAAAGGCGCGGCTTCTCGTTGCCCGGCTGCGCCTGCCCGGTGATGGTTCCTACTTCTACATGGCCAAAACCAAGTTCGGCGAGGGCCTCGATGCCGAATCCCTCCTTGTCGAACCCGGCTGCGAGGCCGAACGGGGACGGGAAGATCAGCCCAAAGGCAGAAGTCTGCAAGGAGGCCGCGGGCGCCGTGAACCGGTGCAGCAGCCTTCCTGCGCCGGAAGTATGGGCAAGTTTGATTCCCTTGAATCCGATCTTGTGGGCGCGTTCCGCGTCCATCCACGAAAAGGCCAGCCTGAAGAATGTCGGATATACGCGCATGGCTCTAGTTTTCCGTCTCGGACGGTCCAGACCAAACCGGGCCGCCATACATGCGGCTCCGGCTAGCATAAAGCCATGAGGTGGCAGCCAGATATCCTCGGTGCTGGCTTCGAAGCCTGCACCTTCGAGGCCGGGGGCGAAGACGGCGTCCAGCGCACCGCCACGCTGGTGCGCTTCCGTCCGGCGAAGGAACCGGCAGCCACCCGCGGGCGCCGGACAGTGCTGTTCCTCCATGGTTGGAGCGACTACTTCTTCAATGTGGACCTGGCGCAGTTTTGGACACACAGCGGCTACGAGTTCTACGCCCTCGACATGCATAACCACGGCCGCAGCCTGCGCCCGGAAACGCCGGGCGGCTACGTGGCGAACCTGGCGGACTATGACGCCGAGATCGAAGCGGCCATCGCCATCATTCTGGCCGACACGCACAGGCCGGAACTGGAAGCCAAGGCCTCCCTCACGCTGATGGGCCACTCCACCGGCGGCCTGGTGGCCGCCCTCTGGGTCAGCAACCACCCCGGAGCGGCCTCCCAGCTGGTGTTAAACAGTCCCTGGCTGGAGATGCACGGCAGCTCGCTGGTCCGCCGTGCTGCGTCCACGATGGTGGGACCCGTGGCGCGGTTCCGGCCGGAGGCTGTCCTGCGGCTGCCCGAGCGGGGGTTCTATTGGCGGACCATCAGCAGTTCAGCCGACGGCGAGTGGCCGCTTGACGACAGGTTCCGTCCGCCCATGGCATTTCCGCTCCGCGCGGGCTGGCTCAGCGCCATCCTGGCCGGCCACACCAAGGTGGCCCGTGGCCTGGACATCGACATACCCATCCTGGTGCTGCTGTCCCGGGGAAGCGCCACCGGGCCGTTCTGGTCCGAGGAAATGCGGCGCACCGACGCGGTACTGGACGTCAACATCATCGCCCTCCGCGCCCTGACACTGGGGCGCAGCGTCACGGTGGAACGGATCGACGGCGCGCTCCACGACGTCTTCCTCTCCCCTGCCAAAGTGCGGTCATACGCCTATGCGCGGCTCGCCCGCTGGCTCCGGGGTTACGGTACGGCTGAACCCGGTGCGGCGTCGACGGCGCCGCCGTAGCGCCGGTCCCGCTGGGCGTAGATTTCGACGGCGTCCCACAAGGTCCGCCGGTCGACGTCGGGCCACAGCGTGTCCATAAAGACGAACTCCGCGTAGGCCGACTGCCACAGCAGGAAGTTGGAGAGCCGCTGCTCCCCCGAGCTCCGCAGGAAAAGGTCCACGTCCGGCAGGTCCGGCTCGTCGAGGAACTTCTGGATGGTTTTCTCGGTGATGGCACCGGGCTTGAGCCGGCCTGCGGCAACCTCGGCGGCAATTGCCGATACTGCGTCTGTGATTTCCGCCCGGCCGCCGTAATTAACACACATGGTCAACGTGCAGGTGCTGTTGCCCGCGGTAAATTCCTCGGCCTCTTCGAGTTCGCGGATCACCGAGCCCCACAGCCTGGGACGCCGGCCGGACCACCGCACGCGGACACCCCACTCGTCCAGCTGGTTTCGCTGCCTTCGTAGCACGTCCTTGTTAAAACCCATCAGGAAGCGGACTTCTTCAGGTGAGCGGCGCCAGTTTTCGGTGGAGAATGCATAGACGCTCACGAACTCGATGCCCAACTCGATGGCGCCCGCCACGACATCCAGGAGGGCAGGCTCGCCCGCCTTGTGACCCTCGATCCGCGGCAGGCCCCGCTGGTTGGCCCAACGGCCGTTTCCGTCCATCACAATAGCCACATGGCGGGGGACGAATTCGGCGGGGATCGCCGGGGCAACCGCGCCTGAAGGGTGCGGATACGGTGCCACCACAGGGGTGGTCCGTTGCCGCGAAGGACTCTTCTTTTTTCCCAGGGCCACTGTCAGCCACGCTCCACATGTTTGAGGGATTTCAGGACACGCTCAAGGTGCCATTGCAGGTATACGGCCACCAGCCCCGCAGCCTCCCGGCGGTGCGGCACCTGCGAACCATCCGCCGTCGTCCAGTCCCCCGTCAGCAAGGCACCCAGCAGTACGACGGTCTCTGCCGCCGGCGCGGGCGAACCCGGTGGCCTGCAGTCGGCGCAGACCATGCCGCCGAGCGGAGCTGAAAACGCCGTATGGGGGCCGGGCCGGCCGCAGCGGGCGCAGTTGGTGAAACTCGGCGCCCAGCCGCCGGTGGCAAGAGCGCGCAGGAGATAGGAATCGAGGATCAGTCCGGGCGCATGTTCGGCCCGGCTCAGCGATGCCAGCGCACCCACCAGCAGGTTGTACTGGGCGGTGCCGGCTTCGCCGTCGACATCCGTCAGTTTCTCCGCAGTTTCGGTCATGGCAGCAGCAACGGTGTAGCGGCCATAGTCTGCGGCGATGTTGCTGCCGTAGGCGCCCTTGGCAACCGCCTGGGTGACGATGTCCAGTGTCTTTCCGGAGACCAGCTGCAGGTCTGCAACCATAAAGGGCTCCAGCCGCGCCCCAAACTTGCTGCTGGTCCGCCGTACTCCCTTGGCGACGGCGCGAATCTGACCGTGGTGCTTGGTCAGCAGGGTGATGATGCGGTCGGCCTCGCCCAGCTTGTGGGTACGAAGCACCACGGCGTCATCCCGGTAAGACCGGGCAGCAAAGGATTGTTGGACCACGGTTAATCTTCGCACTGAGTTCCGGAAAGCCGGCGATGCCGGCGCGTTGCGCGCCGGGATTCCCGGCGCGCAACGCATTCCGAATCAGGCGCGGGAATCCCGGATGGCCCGGTTGACTGCGGAAATGACGGCCTTGAGCGAGGACATGCTGGTGTTGGCATCAATGCCGACACCCCACAGGACCCGCTCCCCCACGGCGCACTCGACGTAGGCTGCGGCCATGGCGCTGCCGCCTTCCGAAAGGGCATGCTCGCTGTAGTCCAGCACCCGGACATCCACGCCGTCCTCGCGCAGGATGCTCAACAGCGCCGCAATGGGCCCGTTTCCGGTGCCTGTCCGTCGGGCCTGGACACCGTCAACAGTGAGCGAGGCGTGCAGGGTCATCCCGCCGTCGTCATCGGTTTCGGTGCTGACGGAACCGAGCGAGTAGCGGCCCCACTGGCCGTCCGTTTCGCTGGAGGGCAGGTACTCGTCCTGGAAATGCTGCCACAACTGGGCGCCGCTGACTTCGCCGCCCACGGTATCGGTCTTCTTCTGGATGACGCCCGAAAATTCCATCTGGGCGCGGCGCGGCAGGTCCAGGCTGTGTTCGTTCTTGAGCAGGTAGGCCACGCCACCCTTGCCGGACTGCGAGTTGACCCGGATGACGGCCTCGTAGCTGCGGCCCAGGTCCTTGGGGTCAACGGGCAGGTACGGGACTTGCCAGGTGAAGTCCGCGACGTCCTTGCCGGCGGCTGCGGCGTCCTTCTCCAGCGCCTCGAAGCCCTTCTTGATGGCGTCCTGGTGCGAGCCTGAGAATGCGGTAAACACCAGGTCGCCGCCGTAGGGGGAGCGCTCTGCGACGGGGAGCTGGTTGCAGTACTCCACGGTGCGCCGGATCTCGTCGATGTCGGAGAAGTCGATCATGGGATCGATACCCTGCACGAACATGTTCAGGCCCAGGGTGACGAGGTCCACGTTGCCGGTCCGCTCGCCGTTGCCGAACAGGCAGCCCTCGATCCGATCCGCGCCGGCCAGGTACCCCAGCTCGGCGGCGGCCACGCCGGTGCCCCGGTCATTGTGCGGGTGCAGGGACAGGATGATGCCTTCGCGCGGGTGCAGGTTCCGGCTCATCCACTCGATGGAATCGGCGTAAACGTTCGGAGTGGCCATTTCCACCGTGGCGGGCAGGTTGATGATGACCTGGCTGTCGGCGGATGCTTCGAAGACGTCGGCGATGGCGTTGCAGACCCGAACGGCGTACTCCAGTTCGGTTCCGGTGAACGACTCCGGCGAGTATTCATAGGTGATGTGCGTGTCCACGAGGGTTTCCTCGTACTTCTTGCACAGCCGGGCGCCCTGGAGCGCGATGTCCAGAATGCCGTCCTGATCCTGGTTGAACACCACGCGGCGCTGCAGGACGGACGTTGAGTTGTACAGGTGGACAATGGCCTGCTTAGCGCCGACCAAGGACTCATAGGTCCGTTCGATCAGGTGCTCGCGTGCCTGGGTGAGGACCTGGATGGTGACGTCGTCCGGGATGTGGTTTCCGACGATGAGCTGACGGACAAAGTCGAAATCGGTCTGCGAAGCAGACGGGAAGCCGACTTCAATTTCCTTGTAGCCCATGCGGACCAGCAGATCGAACATCTTCATCTTGCGGGCGGGGCTCATCGGGTCGATCAGCGCCTGGTTGCCGTCACGCAGGTCCACGGCGCACCAGCGCGGGGCCTTGTTGATGACCTTGTCCGGCCACGTGCGGTCAGGCAGTTCAACGGTGATCAGATCCTGGAACGGCGTGTAGCGGTGGACGGGCATTCCGGAGGGCTTCTGTGCGTTTCGCATTACTATCGGGGCCTTTTCTGTGGTTCAAATCTGAAAGGGTGGCCGGGCAACACAAACTCCGCGACGAGGATGGGCCTTGCGCTAGATCGCGTCTGAGGCCTCGCCGCGGCAGCTAAGAAGGAGCAGTTCTGCGCGCACCATTTCACAGTAACACGGGTGCGTAAGATGAAGGAGCAACACCTCCAGCACCGTCCACAATGCAGACGCCGCGCCGGTGCAACCGACGGCCGCGGCTCGTCACACGAAGGAGCTTTTGTGCCCATCTCGGGGATCGATCTGTCCAACATTGACCGCACCGTCAGGCCGCAGGACGACCTGTACCAGCACGTGAACGGGTCCTGGCTCAAGGCCACGGAAATTCCGGATGACCGGCCACTCGAGGGAACATTCACCGCACTGCGCGACGGAGCGGAAATCGCGGTCCGGGACATCATCGAGGAAGCGGCCGCCAAAGGTGAGGCCGCCAGCGGGATAGAACGGAAGGTCGGCGAGCTCTACAACAGCTTTATGGATGCAGCCACCGTGGAGGCCAAGGGAATGGAGCCCATCCGCGGTCGCCTTGCCGACGTGTTCGCCACCACCACGGTTGCCGACCTTGTGGCCCTGGCCGGGCGCCTGTTCCGGTCAGACGTTTCCGGGCTTTTCTACATTTACCCGGCTCCGGACGCGGGCAACCCGGACCGCATCCTGCTCTATACCGGCCAGGGCGGCCTCGGACTGCCGGACGAGTCCTACTACCGGGAAGAAAAGTTCGCCCCCATGGTCAAGGCCTATGGCGAGCATGTCCGGACCATGTTCACCCTGGCAGGGGTGGCTGATCCGGAGACGGCGGCCGCGCGCGTCGTTGCGCTCGAAACCAAACTTGCTTCCCATCACTGGGACAACGTCACCCTGCGCGACCCGCAGAAGACCTACAACCTTAAATCCGCCGAGGAAGCAGCCACGCTGTTCCCGCTGCTCAACACCTGGTTCGAAGCTGCCGGGATCGACGCCGACAAAAGCAGCGAAATCGTCGTGAGCACTCCGGACTTCTTCAGCGGGGCCGCTGGCCTGCTGGAGTCCGAACCGCTCTCTGTGTGGCAGGAGTGGCTCGCCCTGCGCGTCGTCAACGGCGCGGCGCCCTACCTGTCCGCCGAGTTCGTGGATGCCAACTTCTCCTTCTACGGAACAACCATCAGCGGCACCCCCCGGAACAAGGACCGCTGGAAGCGGGCCGTCGCCGTCGTGGAAGCCGCGCTCGGTGAGGCCGTTGGGCAGATTTACGTCTCGAAGCACTTCCCCGAATCCCACAAAGCCCGCATGCAGACCTTGGTGTCCAACCTGATCGAGGCCTACCGGCAGTCCATCACCGGCCTTGCGTGGATGGGTGCGGAAACCAAGGCTGAGGCGCTGCGGAAACTGGAGGCCTTCCGCGCCAAGATCGGCTACCCCGACAAGTGGATTGATTACTCCGCTGTGGAGATCGACCCCGCGGACCTACTGGGCAACGTCGAGCGGGCCCACAACGCCGACGTCAACCGCCACCTGGATGAGGTGGGCAAACCGGTGGACCTCAACAAGTGGCTTATGACACCGCAGACGGTGAACGCGTACTACCACCCGATGCTCAACGAGATCGTGTTCCCGGCGGCCATCCTGCAGCCACCGTTCTTCACGGCCGACGCCGATGACGCCGTCAACTACGGCGGCATCGGAGCGGTGATCGGCCACGAGATCGGCCACGGTTTTGATGACCAGGGGTCACAGTTCGACGGCGGAGGCGCGCTGCGGAACTGGTGGACCGAGGCTGACAGGACGGCCTTTGAGGAGCTCACGGCGAAGCTCGTGGCACAGTTCGATGCGTTGTCGCCGTATGCCGCGCCAGGGCATAACGTCAACGGCAAGCTGACGCTCGGGGAAAACATCGGCGACCTCGGTGGCCTGACCATCGCCTACAAGGCTTATCTCCTCAGCCTCGATGGCAGGGAACCCGAGGTGCTGGACGGACTGACGGGGCAGCAGCGGTTCTTCGCGTCCTGGGCGGCCGGCTGGCGGCAGGTGATCCGGTCTGAAGAGGCCATCAGGAGGCTCGCCACGGATCCCCACTCCCCCAACGAGTTCAGGACCAACGCCATTGCCAAGAACCTCGACGCCTTCCACGAGGCCTTTGGCGTGACCGGGCAGGACGGCATGTGGATGCCCCAGGAAGCCCGCGTCAGCATCTGGTAATCATCCCGGCAGAGACACCGGGAGGCGGGGCCTCCTGGCCCCGCCTCCGGTGTCTACTGGGTTCTGCCGTCAGTCCTGGACGATCAGCACCGGGTTGGCCTGCTGGCACACAGTATCGCCGGCCGTCTGGTTGACGATGTCCTCGGGCAGGGCGGCGCCCGCGCCGGCGCCGTAGGTTGCCCCGGTGGAGAAGTCAGTTCCAAGGTAGACCTGGACTCCGGCGACGCGCGGTGCCAGCTGGACCTGGGCGGCCGGGATCCCGAGCAGCGCAGCCACATCGGCTGCGACGTCGGCGAATTCAGTACCGTAGTAGACAACGCTCTGCGCGACAGGTGCGGCTTGTAGCGGCCCGGATTGGGTGAAACCGCCGGTAATCAAGGCCTGCACGATTTCCTGGGCGCGCCCCGGGATGCCGCTGCCGTTGGCCACGGTGACTGGCTGCAGCGCCTTGTCATACGGTGGCACAGCCGGGGCTGTTTCTGTGGGCAGGGCTGTCGTTTCTGTCGGCGCCGGGGTAGGAGTGGTGGGCGCAGTTGGATCCGTGAGGTCCACGTCCTCGCGGAGTGCCGCAAACAGCTGTGACCCTGCGGGCTCCGCAATCTGCAGGCGGTTGATATCCGTGGCTGCCGGCGTGTTGGGCACGGCCACAAACGCCACCTTGCTGATGTCGATGTCCTTCAGCCGGCTACCTATACTCACGAGCGACGGCACGGAGGCCAGCCCCTCATCCACGGTGAGGTTCTTCGTCACCACATCGGCAATGTTCAGCATTTTAGAGGGGTCGGACAGTGTGCCGTCGTCCTTGATCTTGCGCGTAAGGGAGGACAGGAATCCCTGCTGTGCCCTGATCCGGCCGAGATCGCCGCCATCGGCGAAGGCGTGCCTGGTCCGCAGGAAAGCAAGGGCCATTTCGCCCTTGACCGAGGATGTGCCCTTCGGCAGGCGCAACCGGGAGTCCGGATCGTAGACGGCGTCACTGATGCACACGTCAACGCCGCCCACCGTGTTGGAGAGTTCCTTCACAGCTGTAAAGTCCGCCATCATGAAGTGATCGATCTCCAGGCCAGTCAGCTTGTTGACCGTGTCTACGGCGCAGCCGATGCCGGCTTCATTCATGGCCTCGTTGATCATGGCACCGCTGCGGGCAGGATACGTCCGTTTGGTCTTCTGGTCGGTGCACTCCGGAATATCGACCAGCAGGTCCCGGGGGAAGCTGATGACGCTGACGCGCTTGTTGTCCGCCGATACGTCCATCAGCATCATGACGTCGGACTTGCCGTAACCGGTTGAGGCGTCCGCAGAGCCGTACTCAGCGTTTGCGCCGTCCCTGGTATCCGAGCCCAGGATCAGAATCTGCATCCGCTCCGATTTGTCGGCCTCGGGGTTCGCGGTGCCACCGGCGTTCAGCGGCGCAGTCGTGATGTTGGACTGAAGCCGAAAATACCAATACCCGGCGAAACCAAGACCGCCGACCACCAGGATGGTTACCACTGCGGTAGTCACCTTCACCCACGCCCGCATCCGGCTGCGGGAGCCGAGATGCCGGGCGACGCCGACGGCGGTGGCATCAGCGTGGCGGGAGACCGGACCGGTCCCGGCTGACGCGTCAGCTCCGTACTCGCGATTGTCGCGGCCTCGCCCCATGTGTGGTGTACCTTCCTCGAAAAAATTGAATCCGGCCTATTTTAGTTGCCCAGTCTGGGAACTTCCCGACGACCGGCCGGGGCACGGTGTAAGGGCCGCGTCAGAAGCCCAGCTTGACCAGCTGCTTCGGGTCACGCTGCCAGTCCTTTGCCACCTTCACATGCAGGTCAAGGTAGATTCGGGCGCCGAGCAGCGCCTCGATCCCCTTGCGGGCGGTGGTACCGACTTCGCGGAGCCGTGCGCCGCCTTTGCCGATGATGATGGCCTTCTGCGACGGACGCTCCACGTAAACGTTGACCCGGACGTCGAGGAAGGGCCTGTCCTCGGGCCGGCCTTCACGCGGAACAATCTCATCAACGACGACCGCCAGGGAGTGCGGCAGTTCGTCCCGTACGCCCTCAAGGGCCGCTTCCCGGATGAGTTCCGCGATCATCACAGCTTCCGGTTCGTCCGTCAGGTGGCCATCCGGATACAGGGGCGGCGATGCTGGCATGTGGCTGATCAGGACGTCTGCGAGGGTGTCGACCTGGAACCCGTCGGTGGCGGAAACGGGCACGATGTCTTTCCAGCCGTCCTCGCCGATGACATCCCGGCCCAATGCAGCGACGGCGAGCAACTGCTCCGTGAGCGCCTGCCGGTCCACGGTGTCCGCCTTGGTGACGACCGCGATGACCGGCTTGTTGCCAATGGCGGCGAGCTGCGCGGCGATGTACTTGTCGCCCGGGCCGATCTTCTCGTTGGCGGGAAGGCAGAAGCCGATCGCGTCGACCTCGGCGAGGGTGTCGGCGACGAGTTCGTTCAACCGTTTTCCCAGCAGGGTTCGGGGGCGGTGCAGGCCAGGCGTATCAACCAGGATCAACTGGGCGTCATCGCGGTGCACGATCCCTCGGATGGTGTGCCGCGTGGTCTGCGGCTTGGCGGAAGTGATCGCCACCTTCTGGCCCACCAGGGCGTTCGTCAGGGTTGATTTGCCCGCGTTCGGCCGCCCCACGAGGACCGCAAAGCCCGCCCTGTATCCGCCGAACTCTGTTGCGGCTGAATCCGGGCTTGCCGGACGACTATTTTTCTTGCTCACGTGGAACTCCCTGCTGGGTTGCTTCCGCCTCGTCGAGGACGTCTTCAAGGTCAGTGTCTGTCTTTGGTGCTGCTGCGGCAATGATGTGGCTGACGCGGTTGCGGCGGCCCTCGAGCCGTTCGGCGAGCAGTGAGATGCCATCCACCTCCACGCGGCTGCCCACGATGGGAACGCGACCCAGGGCCTTGGCCAGCAGCCCGCCCACGGTGTCAACTTCGTCGTCGTCGAGCTCTATGTCGAACAGTTCTCCAAGGTCATCGATGCTCATCCGGGCGCTCACGCGGTACGAACCACTGCCCAGGGCCACGGCCTCGGCGCTTTCCGTGTCATATTCGTCCACGATTTCGCCGACGATTTCCTCGATGAGGTCTTCGAGGGTGACAAGGCCGGCCGTGCCACCGTATTCGTCGATCACGATGGCCACGTGGGTTGACTCCTTCTGCAGCTCCCGGAGGAGGTCGCTCACCGGCTTGGACTCCGGGACGTACCGCACCCCGCGGGCCAAGGCTTCGACCGGGGGCGGCTCGTCGTCGGGCCCCAGCTCATGAAGCGTCGCCGCAACGTCCTTGAGGTAGACAATTCCGAGAATCTGGTCCGTATTGTCTCGGATCACGGGGATCCGAGAGTAGCCCGACCGCAGGAACATCGACATGGCCCGCCTGAGGCTGGAACCGGCGTCGATGCTGAGGATATCGGTCCTGGGCACCATTACGGCGCGCACCAGGGTATCGCCGAAGTCAAAGACTGATTGGATCATTTCCGCTTCGGTGTCTTCGATCATGTCCGATTCAGAGGCCCGGTCCACGAGTTCGCGGAATTCCTGTTCGCTGAAGAACGCGTCATCACCGGCAGGGGCGCCGGGAGCGGCGGCACTGCCCAGCGCCACGAGCCACCCGGGAATGGGACCGAGGACCCAGGTCAGGAACCTGATCAGCGATGCCGTATACCGGACCACCGCGGCCGAATGGAGCCTGCCGATCTGCCGCGGGGAAACTCCCACGATAACGAAGCCGAGCAAGGCCATGATCCCGGTTGCGGCAAGCCCGGCCAGCCAGACGTTGTCCAGCAGGCTGTGGAGCAGCACAGCCACGGCCACGGCTGAAGCCATCTCGAACCAGACCCGCCAGAACCTCAACGCCCGGATGTGGGCCACCGGCTGGGCCAGGATGCGCTGCATGGCGTTTCCGCGGGTTTTCAGCAGCGCGTCTTCGGCGTCATGCCGGGAAAGAAACGTGAACGCGGCCTCGGCTGCGGTCAGGAGTGCTGCGGTGCTGAGGAAGGCCAGGGCCATGCCGACAAGGAGCAGGGGCGTCACTGCGTGGTCTCGGCGGGTGCTTCTTTGCCGGTGAAGCCGGAAAGCAGCTGGCGCTGGAGGCCGAACATCTCTTCCTTTTCCTCGGGCTCTGCGTGGTCATAGCCGAGCAGGTGGAGGATCCCGTGGGTGGTCAGCAGCAGCATCTCATCCTGCAGGGAATGCCCGGCGTTGGCTGCCTGCACCTGCGCCACCTGGGGGCACACGGCAATGTCACCCAGCATCCCTTGTGGAGTGGGCCGGTCCGGCGTACCGGGGGTCAGTTCGTCCATGGGAACCGAGAGCACGTCTGTGGATCCGGGCTCGTCCATCAGTTCGATGTGGAGCTTTTCCATGGCTGGTTCATCCACCAGGAGAATGGAGAGTTCAGCCTGCGGGTGGATAAACAACTGCTCGAAAACGTACCGGGACAGTGCCACGAGCCCGGCTTCATCAACCTGGATGCCGGATTCGTTGTTAACCTCAATGCTCACGCGTTTTCCCCCCGCTTTTCCCGGCTCACCGAGTGTTTTACTTTGCTCCGCTGGACGTCATCCCAGAGACTGTAGGCACGCACGATGTCACCCACAAGGCGATGGCGGACCACGTCAGTGGAGTCCAGGACGGTGAAGTTCACGTCGTCGATTCCCTGCAGGATCTCCTCTACGATCCGCAGGCCCGACCGGGTGCCAAAGGGAAGGTCCACCTGGGTGACGTCGCCGGTGACCACCATTTTGGACCCGAAGCCCAAGCGCGTCAGAAACATCTTCATCTGTTCCGGTGTGGTGTTCTGCGCTTCGTCCAGAATGATGAAGGCGTCATTGAGCGTGCGCCCCCGCATGTAGGCCAGCGGCGCCACTTCGATGGTGCCCGCCGCCATCAGCCGCGGGATGGACTCGGGGTCCATCATGTCGTGCAGTGCGTCGTACAGCGGGCGCAGGTAGGGATCGATCTTGTCGCTCAGGGTGCCCGGCAGGAATCCCAGCCGTTCGCCGGCCTCGACTGCGGGCCTGGTCAGGATAATGCGGCTGACTTCCTTCTGCTGGAGGGCCTGAACAGCCTTGGCCATCGCGAGGTACGTCTTACCCGTGCCTGCAGGGCCAATACCGAAAATCACTGTGTTCGCGTCAATCGCGTCCACGTAGTTCTTCTGGTTCAGGGTTTTGGGCCGGATGGTCTTCCCCCTGCTGGAGAGGATGTCATGAGTGAGGACATCCACAGGGTTCTGCAATGACTGGCTGCGGAGCAGCGCAACGAGCTGGTGCAGCACCGCGGGGCTGATGACGGTGCCGCGGGCCACGAGGCCGCGCACTTCATGCAGGAGCCGCATAATGCGCGGAACTTCGTTGGCAGGGCCGCTGATGGACAGCTCGTTTCCACGGACGTGGAAGTTCACCGACGGGAACTGCTCTTCGATGTAACGCAAGGCCTCGTCATGGCTGCCGAGCGATTGGACCATCTGGTCGGAGTTGTCAAAGAGAACCACCTCCGTCCGGACACCAGGAAGTGAATGGGGGAATTCTGCGGCGGCGCGGTCAGTATTGAGCCGGCGCTTTCCGTTCGCTGATTCAGTCATGGTGCTGGCCCGCGGGCCTGTGGTCTCCTCCAGTTCGAAACTTAAAGTGCCGCCGGCTGCTGTGTGGACGGGGCTGTTGCCGAGCGCGCAGAAGCCAGCGGAGTCCTACCATCTTACGCCAGGAGGCACCTCCCGGCAGCGCCCGGCGGTCGCCGGGAAAGGTACCCGTCACCAGCGTGCTGCGGGACGGTTGCCGTCTTTAGGTATCAACTTCATATCAGGCGCATATCGTTCCCGTTGCAGTTGCACCGGCAGCCGGGATCTGGTCCTTTTGGCAGAACCGGTTATGCCATGCTGGAAATCACAGCCGTCCGGGGACCGGCTCACGGGGCCCAGGCCTCACCATTTCACAGCCGGGAAAGGACAGGCCACGAGAGTGCCGCAGACAGCGACCCCCCTTAGTGCCAGACGCGCCGAGCCGCGCTTCCGTCCGCAACTCCTCCTGGGTCTACTGCCAGCATTCCTCCTTCTCACAGGTTGCATCGCGGACCCCAACCCCGGGCCCAACCCGACGGCAAACTCCAGCCAGGCTGCCACCGGCTCACCCGGGGGCCCCTCCACCAGCGCGCCCTTGGAAACCACACAGTCTTCCAACAAGGCACCCGTCTACTGGATTGGCCGAAGCAACAACAACGTGTTCCTGTACCGGGAGTTCCGGGACGTGCCGGAGCAGGAGAATCCTGTGACACGTGCCCTCCGGGCCATGATGTCGGAGAAGCCGCTGGACCCGGATTTCTTTACGCCCTGGCAGAATCCGGAGAAACTTGCCTCGTCCATCTCCGGCAAGAACGTCATCACGGTCGACATCTCCGAAGATGCCTTTAACAGCAATCTCGACGCCGACATGGCTGGCCGCGCCATCCAGCAGCTGGTCTTTACCGCTACGGCGGCGGCTGCGAGTTCCGGCCTGATCGATTCCGGCCAGCAGATCCAGGTCAGGATCCTGGTGGATAGCCACACCGACTACGTTGCCTTCAACCACATCCAGCTTGGCGACCCAATGTCCCGGGCTGCCGGAATGGTGGCGCCTGTCTGGATCATCGATCCGCAGGAAGGGACGGACCTGGCTGGCGGAAGCGTCAAGATCACAGGCCGCAGCACGGTTCCTGGCGGCAAGCTCCGCTGGCAGATCCTGCGGGCCGAAGCGAACGGGAACAAGGCGCCCTACCTCACCGGGGAGACCACTGCAGCGGCCGAAGCGGCCCAGGCCGGAGTGTTCACGCTTGCGCTGAGCCTGTCCGCCGGGAACTATGAGCTCCGTGTTTCGCAGGTGGAGACAGCCGGCAGCAGCCAGGAGCTGAATGTGGATACGCGGAACTTCAAAGTCCGGTAGCAGGCCGCGTCAGGACACTGGCACTGTCCAGCGTCCCAGGACATCGCTCGCCAGGACAACCGCTGCCGGTCCGGCCGTGGATGACCTGAGGACGTGCTGGCCCAAGAGGGCCGTCACGGCCCCGGCGTCGCAAAGCCGGGTGACTTCGCGGGGACTGATTCCGCCTTCCGGGCCAACGATGAGCAGAATTTCCAGGGGTCCGGTGTCAGCCTGGGCGCCCTGCCATAACTCCAGGACGGACCGGAGCGGCCGGACCGCGTCTTCGTGCAGAATTACGGCCAGATCCGCTGCCGCCACTGCCGCCGCAAGGCCTGGCGTTTCGACGGCGGCGCGCACCTCGGGGATCCAGGCGCGGCGTGCCTGCTTGGCGGCGGCGGTGACCACGGACTGCCATTTTGCGTGGGCCTTGGCCGCGCGCTCACCCTTCCAGCGGACGATTGAGCGCTCGGCCTGCCAGGGAATTACGGCATCAATCCCGAGTTCGGTTGCCGTTTCCACGGCCAGTTCGTCGCGGTCCCCCTTGGCGAGGGCCTGCACCAGCACCAGCCGGATGTCGGGCCGGTCCTCCACAACGAGGGCGGAGCATTCCACGGTAAGCTCTGCCGGCGACGCCGAGACAACAGTTCCCGTCAGCCGTTTTCCGGCGCCGTCGGCAATGTCCACGGCCTCTCCAGGAGATAGCCGTTTCACGGTCACGGCGTGGCGTGCCTCCGGCCCTTGAAGGATAAATCGGGCACCGGGCACCAGCTCGTCGAGCGCCCCGGCACCGCTGAAGAAAACGGGATTGCTCACCGCTACAGGTTACCGAACCGGTCCCGCAGCTTGGCAAAGACGCCGCCGCTGGCTGCCAGTTTACCTTCCGTGAACTGCTCGCCCCGAAGCTTCGCCAGCTGCCGCAGGAGGTCCTCCTGCGCCGCATCCAGCTTGGCTGGCGTCTCAACCTGCAGATGGACCATCAGATCCCCGCGGCCGTAACCGCGCAGGTGCGTCACGCCGAGTCCGCGGAGCGTGATGATCTCCCCTGACTGCGTGCCCGCCTTGACGTCGATCTCCTGCAGTCCGTCAAAGGTTTCCAGTGACAGCTCGGTGCCCAGGGCGGCGGCTGTCATCGGAATGTGCAGCGTCGCGTGCAGGTCGTCGCCGTCGCGGGCGTAGGTGGCGTCGTTGTTGACCCGCAGTTCCACATAGAGGTCCCCGGATGGTCCTCCGGCCGGGCCCGCTTCGCCTTGCCCGGAGAGCTGGATCCGCGTGCCCGTGGCAACACCGGCGGGCACCTTGATGGTGAGGGACCGCCGGCTGCGAATGCGGCCCTGTCCGCTGCATTCGTTGCAAGGGTCCTTGATGACCGTCCCGAAACCATCGCAGCTGCCGCACGGGGCCGCCGTCATGACCTGGCCCAGGATGGAGCGCACGGCACGCTGAACCTGGCCGCTGCCGCCGCAGATATCGCAGCGGACAGGGTGGCTGCCTTCGCGGCAGCATGACCCGTTGCAGGTGGGGCAGGTAACCGCGGTGTCCACTTCAAGTTTCCGGTTGACGCCGAACACGGCATCGCGCAGTTCGATTCGGACACTGATCAGTGCGTCCTGGCCGCGGCGGACCCGGGACGCGGGGCCGGAGGAGCCGCCCGCGCCGAAGAACGTGTCGAAGATATCCTGGAACGCGAAGCCCTGGCCGGAGTATCCGCCGCCGCCGAACCCGTTGTCGGTGCCGTTCTCGTTGCCGGTGGTGTCATAGATCCGTCGCTTCTGCGGGTCCGAAAGTACCTCGTAGGCGTGGGTCACGGCCTTGAAGCGGTCCGAAGCATCCTCCCCGGGGTTTACATCCGGGTGAAGAGTGCGGGCCAGCTTGCGGTAGGCCTTCTTGATCTCTTCCCCGGTGGCTTCCGGCGAGACTCCGAGGACGTCGTAGTGGCTGCTCAAAGTTCGTATCTCTTCCTTGTTGTACTGCCGGCAGGCGGGCTGCCGGCACTGCTCTTCGTGCCTGGACCGTAGTGCTGTTACGGACCCAGAATTCTTGAAAGGTAACGGGCTACTGCCCTGACGGCGGCCATGGTGGTGGGATAGTCCATCCGGGTGGGGCCCAGCACACCGATCTTGGCGGTGCTGTCTGGTCCGTAGCCCGTGGCCACCACGGAGGCTTCCGCGAGCCCGTCGTACGGGTTTTCACGCCCGATACTGACTGCCACACCCCTCGGATCCTGCGCCATGTCGCTTAGGAGGCGCAGCAGGACAACCTGCTCCTCGAGGGCTTCCAGGACCGGTCCGATACTGAGCGGAAAATCCACATTGGAGCGGGCGAGGTTCGCTGTTCCGGCCATGACCATGCGTTCCTCACGGCTGTTGTGGGCGAGCGTTTCCAGCCCCTGGGCCAATGCCTGGGCCGCCGCACGCTGGCCCGGGCTGACGGACGAAACGACCCCCGGCAGCGACGGCGTCAGGCGGCTCAGCGAGATGCCCGCGAGGGATCCGAGGAAGTGTGCCCGCAACGACGCGACGACGTCGTCGCCGAGGTCCTGGCCGACGTCGATTACGCGCTGTTCTACCTTGCCGGTGGTGGCGATGAGGACCACGAGGACCTGCCGGGGCGCAAGCAGGACGAATTCGATGTGGCGGATGGTGGCGCGGCTCAGATGCGGATACTGCACGACGGCGACCTGGTTGGTTAGCTGCGACAGCATCCTGACGGTCCTGTCCAGGACGTCGTCCAGATCGTCTGCGCCCTCCAGCAGCGCCTGGATCGCCCGCCGTTCCGCCTGGGAAAGCGGCTTTACTGCTGAAATCTGGTCCACAAACAGCCGGTAGCCTTTGTCTGTGGGGATCCGTCCGGCGCTGGTGTGCGGGGCAGTGATCAGGCCGTCGTCTTCCAAGGCCGCCATGTCGTTGCGGATAGTGGCGCTGGACACGCCGAGGTGATGGCGTTCCACGAGCGCTTTGGACCCCACCGGCTCGCGGGAGTGCACATAGTCCTCCACGATGGCGCGCAGTACTTCGAGTTTGCGCGGCTCGCTCATACTCCACCTCCATCCGTGGTCACTGCGGGGTTAGCACTCGACGTGCCTAAGTGCTAACAGTCTAATATGAGTCACCCCGTTGTTAGCATTGGTACCGCTCCGGGCGAAATTCCGGGCCAGGATCTAGCGGCAAGGCGGAATCAATCCATGCATTACCAGAACTGGGGTCCGCAGGAGATCACCGCGCCCGTCAGGAGCGAACTTCCTGAGGTTCCCGTGGAACGCGGCATGGTCCTTGAAGATGCCCAGTCCGGCTGGGTGGGAGCGGTGACCCGGGTGGAGAAGTCCGGCGGCATGCATGTCGTGGCCCTCGAAGACCGGCGAGGCAAGTCCCGGTCCTTCCGGCTCGGCTTCGGGTTCCTCCTGGAGGGGCAGCCCATCCGGCTCGTTCCCCCGGCGCCCAGGCAGGCCGCCCCCGTGGCGGCCGGCCGGACGGCGTCCGGCTCAGTCCGCGTGGCCGGCCAGCGTGCCCAGGTGGCCAAGGCGAACAGAATCTGGGTGGAAGGAAAACACGACGCCGAACTGGTGGAGAAAGTCTGGGGTGACGATCTCCGCGTTGAGGGCATCGTCGTCGAACCTTTGCATGGCATTGATGACCTCGCCGGGGCGGTGGCCGCGTTCAGTCCGGGTCCCGGCCGCCGGCTGGGGGTCCTGGTGGACCACCTGGTGCCGGACTCAAAGGAGTCTCGCATCGCTGCCGCCGTAATGGATTCCCCCGGCGCTGCCGGCAATGTCCTGATCGTCGGTCACCCTTACGTTGACGTGTGGCAGGCCATCCGGCCCGCTGTCCTGGGCATCGAACAGTGGCCTGTGGTGCCCCGCGGGCAGGACTGGAAGACGGGTATTCTGACAGCGTTCGGCTGGCCGCACTCCACCAAGGAAGATATTGGGCTTGGCTGGCAAAGGCTGCTGGGCGCTGTCCGCAGCTACGCGGATCTGGAGGCATCACTGCTCGGGCGAGTGGAGGAAGTCATCGACTTCCTGACAGTGCCTTAACGCCGGATCCGGCTCCGGGCGGCGGCATTTGATGGCTGAACCAGTATTCTTGGTACTGCGGAGGCTGCAGTTGCTTTCAGTCCGGCATTCTCCAACCCAGCACCATTGCACTTTCGAAGGAAGAAAACCGTGGCACAAAACGCACGCGAGCACCGGGACGACCACGGCGGCCAGGGCCGTTCCGAGTACCAGGGCGTTCCGGCAAATGCGCTGCCGCTGACCGCCAGCGAAGACCGCCAGTGGGCCACGCTGGCGCACTTCGGCGGGATTCTCGGCTGTGTTCCCTCCCTGCTGATCTACCTGATTTTCCGTGAGCGCGGGCCGTTTACCGCCCAGGAATCCAAGGAAGCACTCAACTTCAGCCTGCCGCCCACCATTGCTGCGCTGGTGGCCAACGTCCTGGTGTTTATTCCGGTGGTGGGAAACATTTTCGCTGTCATCGCCACCCTGATCTGGATTGCCCTGACCTGCTTCTCGGTGGCCGCAGGCATCCATGTCAACAAGGGCCAGCCGCACCGATACCAGTACAACCTGCGCTGGATCAAGTAGTCCCCACCCGCACCCTGACGGCGTGGGCCCACCACTGTTAGTCCGGCAGGATCCTGCGGACCACGGCATCGGCCAGCAGGCGCCCCTTCAGGGTCAAAACCAGCGTGCCGCGGAAGGCTGCCGGCGGCTCCACCAGGCCGTCCGCAATGAGCCCGGCCACGGCGTGCTGACCGTGTTCGCCCAGCGTTGACGTTGCCAGCCCCGACACGAGCCGGGCCTCAAGCATCACGCGCTCCACGTCGCGGGTTTCGGCGTCGAGCGTTTCCCGCCCGGCGGCCGGTGACAGGCCCTGGGCGAGCCGTCCGGCGTAGGCCGTAGGGTGCTTGACGTTCCACCACCGGACTCCGCCGACGTGTGAGTGCGCACCTGGTCCGATGCCCCACCAGTCGTCCCCCCGCCAGTACGCCAGATTATGCCGGCATGCCTGCTCCGGCGTCCGGGACCAGTTGCTGACCTCGTACCAGCTGAGGCCCGCCGCGCCGATCAGTTGGTCGGCGAGTTCGTACTTGTCGGCGTGGTCGTCGTCGTCGATCCCCGGGACTTCACCACGGCGGATCTGGGCGGCCAGCTTGGTGCCGTCCTCCACGATCAGTGCGTAGGCACTGATGTGGTCAGGCTGGTAGGACAGGGCCGTCTCCAGGGAGAACCGCCAGTCCGCCAGGGACTCCCCCGGCGTCCCGTAGATAAGATCCAGGCTCACGGCCAGTCCGGCGTCCCGCGCCCACTGGACCACCTGCGGCACGCGACTGGGCGTGTGCGTGCGGTCCAAGACCTTCAGGACATGGGGAACCGCGGACTGCATGCCAAAGGACACCCGGGTGAATCCGGCCTCGGCCAGCACCTGCAGTGATGCAGGGGTGACCGAGTCCGGGTTTGCTTCGGTGGTCACTTCGGCGCCGGGTTCCAGGCCCCAGTGCCCGACGGCAGAAGTCAGGATCCGGGCGAGGTCTTCCGCAGGGAGCAGCGTAGGGGTGCCACCGCCGAAGAAGACTGTACTCAGCGGCCGGTCCGGAAGACCCGAGTCCCGCAGGGCGGTGGCGGCAAAGTCAACTTCGGACACGGCCGTGCTGGCGTAGGCGTCCTGCGACGCGCCGCCGCCCAGCTCGGTGGCCGTGTACGTGTTGAAGTCGCAGTATCCGCAGCGCACCGCGCAGAACGGGATATGCACGTACAGTCCGAAGGCCCGGTCCGAAGCACCTTCCACTGCCTGGGCGGGCAGCAGACCGTCCGACGGAGCCGGGTCGCCGAGCGGAAGAATGCTAGGCATTGCAGGGGCCTCCGGTGTTGCCGGCCACTGTCATCACTACTTCTTGGCCTTGTCCTTGGACTCGTCAGTGGTCAACGCAGCGATGAAGGCTTCCTGGGGGACCTCAACACGGCCCACCATCTTCATTCGCTTTTTGCCTTCCTTCTGCTTCTCCAGCAGCTTGCGCTTACGGGAAATGTCACCGCCGTAGCACTTGGCCAGAACGTCCTTGCGGATGGCGCGGATGCTTTCCCGGGCGATGATCCTGGAGCCGATGGCAGCCTGGATGGGCACTTCGAACTGCTGGCGGGGAATAAGCTCGCGCAATTTGCCCGTCATCATCACACCGTAGGCATAAGCCTTCTCGCGGTGCGTGATGGCGGAGAAGGCATCCACCTGTTCGCCCTGGAGCATGATGTCCACCTTGACCAGGTCGGCCACCTGCTCGCCGTCGGCCTTCCAGTCCAGCGAGCCGTAGCCCCGGGTCTTGGATTTGAGGATGTCAAAGAAATCGAACACGATCTCAGCAAGCGGCAACCGGTACCGGATTTCGACCCTGTCCTCGGACAGGTAGTCCATGCCGCCGATAACACCGCGGCGGCTCTGGCAAAGTTCCATGATGGCGCCCACGAATTCATTCGGCGCAAGGATGGTGGCAGCCACCATCGGCTCGCGGACCTCGGCGATCTTGCCGGAGGGGTATTCGCTGGGGTTGGTCACGTGGACCACATTCTTGTCCTCCAGCGTTACCTCGTACTCCACATTGGGGGCAGTGGAGATCAGGTCAAGATTGTATTCGCGTTCGAGCCGCTCCCTGGTGATTTCCAGGTGGAGCAAGCCGAGGAAGCCAACGCGGAAGCCGAAGCCGAGCGCGGCTGACGTTTCGGGCTCATAGACCAGCGCGGCGTCGTTAAGCATCAGCTTCTCCAGCGCATCGCGAAGCACGGGGTAGTCCGTGCCGTCCAATGGGTACAGGCCGGAGAAGACCATCGGCTTGGCATCCGCATAGCCGGGAAGCGACTGCGTGGCGGGCTTGGCAAGATTGGTGACGGTGTCGCCCACCTTGGACAGGCGGACGTCCTTCACACCGGTGATGAGGTAGCCCACTTCGCCGACGCCGAGGCCCTTGGAGGGGGTGGGCTCCGGGGAGCTCACCCCGATCTCCAGGAGTTCGTGGGTGGCCCGGGTGGACATCATCTGGATGCGTTCACGGGGGTGCAGCATGCCGTCAACCACACGGACGTAGGTGACCACACCGCGGTACGTATCGTAGACGGAGTCGAAGATCATGGCGCGCGCGGGCGCGTTCGGGTCCCCCACGGGGGCCGGAAGGTCGCGGACGATCTTGTCCAGCAGGACCTCGACACCCATGCCGGTCTTGCCGGAGACGCGGAGCACGTCGTCGGGGTCGCCGCCGATCAGGCTGGCCAGTTCGGCCGCGTACTTCTCGGGCTGAGCCGCCGGGAGGTCGATCTTGTTCAGCACCGGGATGATGGTGAGGTTGTTTTCCATCGCCAGGTACAGGTTTGCGAGAGTCTGCGCCTCGATGCCCTGCGCCGCGTCAACAAGCAGTACTGCCCCTTCGCAGGCTGCCAGCGAACGGGACACCTCGTAGGTGAAGTCCACGTGACCGGGTGTGTCGATCATGTTCAGCGCGTAGCTGGTCCCGTCGAGTTCCCAGGGCATGCGGACCGCCTGGGACTTAATGGTGATGCCGCGTTCGCGCTCAATGTCCATGCGATCCAGATACTGGGCCTTCATATCGCGGGACTTAACCACCCCGGTGAACTGCAGCATGCGGTCAGCCAGGGTGGATTTACCGTGGTCAATGTGCGCGATGATGCAGAAATTCCGAATGATGGCCGGATCAGTCGCGGCGGGCACCGGGGCGGTGCGGGCCATGGGAGACACGCAGAGTCCTTACTGTTGACATTCGTGCCGCCGCCGCCAGGACGCACCGAAGGCACCCTGCGGCTGGACCGCACATTTGGAACTTCCAGTCTCCCACGTCCGGACGCATCGTATTGCATTCAGGTCAAACGGGCACGGGGGCCCGACGATAGTCTTGCCCCATGCCTATCAACCTCCGCTCCTTGGCGAACGCCGTCCGGACATCCGTCAGGTTCCTACAGAAGTTCCGTTCAGGCCCAACCGGATCTGTGGGACCGGCCACGCCCAAGCCGGCCCGCCACGCACCACCGGCCACGCCGGCCACGCCGGCCACGCCCGGCGTCTATCCTGGCGACTTCAACGGCACAGCAGCCCTCCGGTACGCCCCGCAGCCCGACGGCAGTCCAGACCCCGGCGAGATTGTGTGGGCATGGGTGCCGTATGAAGAGGACCACAGCCGGGGCAAAGACCGTCCTGTTCTGCTGGTGGGCAAGAACCGGCAGTACCTGCTGGGGGTGATGCTCACCAGCAAGGACCACGACCATGCCGGCAAAGGCTCCGGAGAGTACCTGGACATCGGGACCGGCAGTTGGGACCGTCAACAGCGGCCCAGTGAGGCGAACCTCGGCCGGATCCTACAGATCAGCCCGGACGCCATCCGGCGTGAAGGTGCTGTTCTGGACCGGAAACGCTTCGATCTGGTGGCTGCAGGCATCCGGCGCCGACACGGCTGGAAATAGACCGTCAAATGGCCAGCCTGCGGGGGGTCTGCTATTCTGTATAGCTGTGTGTCCGTGCAGGTCGACGGCCACTCATGGTTGGTCGCCATAGGTATCCCCACGCCGCTCAGTCAATGGCCAATCTGAAAGCCCTCTAGACCATTTCCGCATTAAAAAGAGAGTTCACACGTGGCTAATATCAAGTCCCAGAAGAAGCGCATCCTTACCAACGAGAAGGCCCGCCTGCGCAACAACGCAGTCAAGTCTGAGCTGAAGACGGCCATCCGCGCCGTCAACACCGCCGTTGAGTCCACCGACAAGGATGCAGCTGCCGCTGCCCTGCTTGTTGCCGGCCGCAAGCTGGACAAGGCTGTCAGCAAGGGTGTTCTGCACAAGAACAACGCAGCAAACCGCAAGTCGGCCATCTCCAAGAAGGTCAACGCGCTGTAAGGTTTCCAGTTCACCTGAACTGATGATTATGGCCGGCACCCATGGGTGCCGGCCATACATCTTTAAGCCATCAAGGCTTCCGCCAGGGCCACCGCCCGCAGCCGGGATCAGCTGGAGTCAGTGCCCCCGCACAGAGGTCGCAATGATGGTCACCGCGTGTTCGACGGCGTAGACGGGATCACGCGAAAGGCCCTTGACCTGGGCGTCGGCCTCGGCAGTGGCCTGGATGGAGCGGACCAGGCCCTCCGGGGTCCACCGGCGCACATCGCGCTGGGCCTGCTCCACAAGCCAGGGCTGCATGCCCAGTTCCCGGGCGATCTGCGCCGGAGATCCGTGGGCGCCGGCAACCTTGGCCACCGTCCGCAGCTTGGCCGCCAGCGCCGCCACCAACGGAACCGGATCGGCTCCGGTGGCCAGCGCGTGGCGGAGGGTGGAAAGCGCCAGTGGCCCGTTTCCGGCCATGGCGGCGTCCGCGACCTTGAAGGCCGTGGCTTCGATCCGGCCGCCATAGTAGCGGTCCACCATCTCCGGAGTCACTGCCCCCGTGGCATCCGCGATCAGTTGACTGCATGCCGCCGCGAGTTCCGAAAGGTTGGCACCCACAGCATTGACCAGCGTCTGTACGGCGTCTGAACTGATCTTCCGTCCGGCGGCCCTGAACTCCGTCGCCACGAAGGTGGCCTTGTCCGCATCCTTCTTCAAGGGCTGGCAGTCCACTACCGGCCAGCCGCCGTTTTTGACGGCATCAAGAAGCTTCTTGCCCCGGACTCCCCCGGCGTGGCGCAGGACGAGCACCGCGTCCGGCTCCGGGCGGGCCAAGTAGGTCAGTGCGTCGGCCAGGAAGGCGTCGTTCATGCCTTCAACGCCTTCGACCTCGATCAGCTTGCGCTCACCGAAGAGTGAGGGACTGACGTTCATGGCGAGGGTCCCGGCTTCGTAGGCGCCTGCTGTGAGGCGGCTGACTTCCACGTCGGGGAACGCGGTGCGCACCTGGGCGCGGAGATGGTCCATGGCACGGATGCCGAGGTATTCCTCCGGTCCGCCCACGAGGACGATTTCGGCAGGTGTCACGTCCCGCCAGGTGGCCGAGTTGGACGCCGGAGTCCTGGTTCGAGTGGTCTGGGCTGCGGCCATGGTGGATTCCTCCCGGAAATTCTGGTGCAGTGTCTAAGCCTGCCACGGTGCGCCGCCGCCACCAAGCCGGGGGCACGGTGGTTTGGTCCACGCCGGCCTGGGCCACGCCGGTCCGGCCGCTGGCACACGGCGGCCCCCAGACGCCGTTCCAGGAGGTCCAACACAGATTCTGTCCGGGCGTGCAGTGCCAGGACCCAACGGAACACCTGACGCGGCCGGACGGCGAGCCAGAGAATACCAAGCGTCAGCACGGAGAACAGCACCATAGTCAGGAGACCGAACGGGCCCTCGGGCCACGGCAGCGCGGCCCCCGGCAACCCGGCCGTAATCCGCGCGGTCCCTGCCACCCCGGCACTGAAAGTCCAGGCCACCGCGATCAGGACTGTCGCCAACCACGGCGCGGCAACCACCAGCGGGACCGCTGCCGTGCCCAACAACGTCACCGGCGCCACCAGCGGGGCAGCCATCAGGTTCGCAAGCAACGAATACGTCGAGAACTGGGGCTGCAGAAGCACAATCACCGGGCCGCACAGCAACTGCGCGGAGAGCGGGACGGCCCAGGCCGCGGCTGCCCAGCGCGGAATAACCGCGGGGGTCCAATCAATCATCCGTCTGCCCAAAACGATGATGCCCAGCGTCGCGAGCACCGACAACAGAAAGCCAAAGCTGGTACCGAGACCGGGATCGATCAGGAGCAGGCCCATGACAGCGAGGCAGAGGAAACTGAGCCCGCGGCCCGTCCGGCCCCCTGCCAACGATGCCACCGCAATTGAACCCATCAACGCAGCACGCAGCACGCTGGCATCCGGGCCCACCAGCACCACAAACATAGCCAGACCGGTCAAAGCCAATCCTGCCGCGGGGAGCCGGGGCAGGCGAAGACTCCGTGCAGCGATCAACAGCGCGCCCAGGACCAGGCTGCAGTTTGCTCCAGAGACTGCCTTGAAAGGAGATGGGTGAAATCCGTGATCATGTTCGATCAAACTGCGAGCCAGCGCCGCTGTTAAGTGCGGGCTTTCAAACGTGGGGACCACCGAACGTACGCCCTGTTTGCGGCAGGCGCGAACGGGATTCCGATGCGGCGGTTCTCGTCCGTGTGCTTCTTGGCAGCGCCTAAGTAGATAATTTCCGCAGTCTCCTCGTCCTGGGCTCCAGGGATGAAGAAGGGTTGTGGTGTATAGGGTCGGCTGAGCAAATACGCATCGTTGTGTGTCATAGCGACACTGTAGGGCGCTTGGCATGTTCGTTGTGGGAGGAGAGCTTGTTCACCTTCGGCCCGCCCCGCCGCGACCTCCGAAGCCCTGGTCTTTCCCGTGACGCCAGAGGACGACGTCCATGATGCGCAGTTCAGACAGTCGTAGTTCCACTTCCGAGAGTCGGTGAATCTCCGTCAAACGCTCGGGCAGGCCGGTGCCGTCGGTCAGGAGCCGGTGCCAGTTCATCCACTGGTCTGTTGAGCTGTCCACTCTGATGACCTGGCCAATGACCTCGTCCCAGATCGGAATGAGGTGGGGCCGCTTCCTGGCCATGATCTTGCTTGCGGTCGTAGCTCCGATTCCCCAGCGGTTGCTCTTCGTTCTGCGGAGTTCCGTCCAGAGCAGGGCGGCAGGGCCGCGGCCCGTGAGCAGGGCCGCTGCTTTTTCGCTGCTGAGGCGGCTTAGAGGCACGTTAGTGGGAATTTGCTCCAGCAGCTCTGTGATGCGCGCTGCTGTTTCAGGTTCAGCGAGCCCCACAATGGCTTTTGCCGGGACGGTGACGCTGAGCATGGACACGGCCACGGCGTCACTGTCCGTGATGACATCTCGGCTTTCCATGTCCCCACGGCCTGCCCACTCATCGAAGTAGCTTCCAGTACTGAGAAGCCCCTGCTTGTCGGGTTCGAGGTAGTAGCGATGCAGTAGCTTGGCGGCCGCCTTCACGTCCTGGTCGCTCAGGATGTCGGGTAGATCCAAGGTGCCCTTTCGGTTCTTCTATGCGCACTGCTGACGTACGCTGCGCCAGCTCGTTGACGGCGGGCGTCCAGAAAAAACTTGCGTGGGGTTCAGCTCTGTTTCGCAGGGCCCCGCTCGGGAGCAGAAACCCATCTCTTCTCGACGATCAGGGCGCAATGAGTTGTCTGAATTTGGATCTACATGAGGTCAATCGGTAATGAGGTCGAAAACGTCGTCCACCTCGACACCCTGAATCAAGTCCAGCTCAAGCGGGTACCCGTCCCATGAGTTCTTGGTCTTCGCATCCACCAAGGCATTGATGACCTGATTTTCGAGCGCCCCGGGGTCTTCCATCTCAATCCGCTTGCCCTCGGCGTTGAGGATGACCCCCGCGTAAAGATACGGGGCGTCCGTCTCTGGGTCATTGACGTGTATGTGGGCATGTGTGGCGCCGGGAACGGCTTCGCATAGTGCGGCCGCGATCTGCGGAACCAGTTCGTTTCGCAACTTGATATCAAAATCTGCATTTACCCAAGCCATGTCCCCACCCATCAGTAGTAGTCTCACAGGGCTCATCAGCCCCTTGCCAGCACCCTATCGCGACTCAGGTCCGGCAGTTGATCTGGCTGCCTTGGATGTCAATAGGTACGGCAACTGACGGCCGTCCCCTGCCCATCCCTAGGAGGCATCCGTGGGAAGATCATGTTGCTAATTCAGCAGCCGGATACGGGCACAAACTGAAGCAGGGACATGGACATAAGACGAGCCAACCGGGGTGACCAGGTGGCAATAGGCCACCTGATATTCCCGTGGGACCGGGACAACGGTCAGAGGTACCAGCGTGGGCGTGGTCGGGTCAGTGATCGCGAGTTCGTCGCCGAGGACGCCGACGGGATAGCGGGCTGGATTTCGGGACACCACAACGCGAAGGCATGGCAGTTTCTCGCGGCGTACGAGGACCAGCCTGAGAACTGGATCTGCTCGCAGATCGTGAAGTTTTTCGTGCACCAGGAGAGGCGGTCCCAGGACATCGGAGGCCTCCTCCTGGCGGAGTTCGAAAGAGACGCCCAAGATGCCGGGTGTGATCTCGTTGTGGTGACACCCGACGACAATGGGGAGAAAGAGAGGCTTCTTAGGTTCTACCGTGAACACGGGTATGAGTTCATGGACCCGTGCAGTGATTATTCAACGAGGCCGGCGTGGTTGATGACAAAATCCTTGCCGGTCCTGCGGTAGGCAATGGAGCCTGTTTCAATGGACGAGCTGACTCCGGACATGGAGATGAGTTCCAGGGAGGCCGCGGCGTACCTGAGCGGTCCCGCGGGCTATACCCTCAATGCGAAGTTTGTGAGGGACCTCAAGTATGTCGACATGGGTCCGGTCGTGGAGAAGCGCGGCGGCCGGCTCGTTTACCGCAAGTCAGCATTGGACGCCTTCCTTAGCGAGAACGGTCCCGACCCTGAGGTCTGGATACAGGGTGGCTGGAAAAAGGTCGCCGACCAGTTGCGCGGGATAGCAGAAGTCACTGGGGATACTGGTTTTGACCAGATGATTGAGACCCTGGACAAACGTGGCCCCCAGGATGGCTGGGACCCAGACCAGGTGAAGTAGCAGTGTCGGGACCGCTGGGTACTCCCCTGACATCGGATAATCGACACGTGACTGACCGACCAGCCCTCTATCTGTTCCCGTATCTTCGTCTGCGCAAGGAAGTGACAGCTGGACCGTGGTCACTGCAACCGCTCGACCCGGAAATACTGGCTGCGCCTTTTAGCGACTTTGGTCGGACGTTGAGTGCACTCCTTGCCCGGTTCCGTGACGAAGCCGGCCAGCCGTTGACGACTGCGACTCTCGTTCAGCGTACGGAGCCAGAGCTGGACCCTGGAGAGGCACGCGAGCACGAACGAGATGCCCTCCGGGCTGCCGTGTCATTTGCCGTTGCCGATGCCAACGCCGGCTATGGGAATGAGATCCCTTGGGATGCGCCTGCATTGAACCTTGCTACGGCTGAGGTCGCGACGTTCTTTGTCGGTGAAGTCTCTGCACTCGAAAAAGGCACATTTGTCCGAACCAGAGGCGGAGCACTAAACCACCGAAGCATTGGCGGGGGCACGGTGCATGATGACTTCGTGGTCGTCCCGCCGCCGGAAGGGTTGGTATCGATCCCGGACCTTGCACTCGATGGTGTGCTCATGGACGCCGTGTACCAGGTTGCCGTTGAAGCGTTGTCAGATGACTCTCCCACCATCAACCGTGAGGTTTTGGCCGCGCTTCATTGGCACAGCCGGGCATGGGAAAATTCGCCGCTTCACATCATGCCGGACGTCATCGTGCAGCTAAAGACTGCCATCGAAGCACTCTCAGGTAAGCACAGAACCTCTGACGGGATACCCGTTCTCGAAGGGATCTACCGCTCAGTGGCGGGAACAATCGGTGCCGATGAGTTTTTGTGGCAGAAGTCAGGCCCGAGCTTTCCTCGCGTATTCGACAAGGGGACCAAAATGTACAGCTCCTTTGGTCACTGGTACTGGTACCTGGCAGACACTCGTAACGCGATCGTCCACGACACAGAATCACCCGTCATGGAGCACATCGCCGACGGATCACCGTTCCACGGGAATCTCTTTCGTGTTGCCGAGAGAGTGACACGCGAACTCATCAAGATTCGCCTCGCCCACCTGGGCCACCTGGAAGCCGCGCTCAGCCCGTCGAGGCGGGGTCACCTTCACATCGCCGGGTACCTCGGCCAGCAGATCAGAACCATCGCCCCGTTGCAGAGCCAGCCAGCTGGGGTGAAATGAGTAATGGCGGGCCGGCGACCATCACCTGCGTCGGTAGAGTGTGCCCATGATCACTTCTCGGTACACAACGCCGGCCTGCATCGCCTTTGTTGGGCTGCTTCTCGCCGGCTGTGCAGCGCCTGCGCCTCCGACAGCCGAGGAGACTTCAACACCGTCGACATCAGCGGCTCCGGGCAGCACGCTGACTGACGCGGAGCGTGTGACCAAGGCGGAGGCCGCAGTCCAGGCTGTACTTCCGAATGCGCCCATCTGGAAAGGCATGACTTTCAAAGGGGTCGTCGTTGACGCATCCGAGATCTGCGTTGACCGCACCTGGGCTCCGGGCGGAGGACCGGATCATGTCGGCGGGAACGCCGGCTACGTCGTGGTCAGCTTTCCTGCGGTCGCCCTGGGCAAACCACAGGACGGGACATGCGCAGATTATGCACTAGCATCTGCCAAGGCACAGCCCACCGTTGAGGTGCCCTCTGCCGTAGCCAATGACCCGGGTCTTCTTGTCAGCACCGATTTCGGAGATAAGTGGCCGCTGACAGTTCCTTATGTTGAGGCCCATTGTCAGGCCATCACCGTGGACGGCCGCCGCCTCAAGGCGGTCTTTCTCGACGCCCCAGGGGGTAAGACTTACGCACTCAATGGCACAGCCAAGGACCACAGCAGCCATCCCGACATTGATCCAATCTGGGCACCGCATCCCGACGTCGCCGGTCTGAAAATCGACATCAGCCCGGTCATTGATGCCGCGCTTGCACTTTGCGACTGACCCTCGCCGGGGATACTTCCCGGCGCTGCAACCAGCAGCCTAAGTTTAAGTCCCTCAACATGCACTACCGCGGTGAAGACGCGCGTAACGGAAGGAAGGCTCAGTCAGGTGGAGGTCAGCAAGCGGCATCACACGGTTCCAAACTTCTACCTGAAGGGCTTCGCATCTTCGGACAAGAGACCACGAATCGGCGCAGCCAGTCTCGACGATGGACGACGCCTGGTGGTTCCGACAAGCGATGCGACCGTGCGGAAGAACTTCTACTCCCTCGATGGCCACCCAGACGGCTCCGACGTCTTTGAGAAGGAGCTGTCCAATCTGGAAGGTGACGCATCAGCGGTGATCAAGAAGGCCGTGTCCGGTACCTGGCCGCTGACCCTCGAGGATCGCGAGATCCTGGGCACCTTCCTGGCCTTCCAGTTTCTCCGGGGCCCAGACACCAGGATCTCGCTGGACCAGATCAGCACAACGCTGCTGTCCAAGGTGATTTCACAGCTGGGTGCGGACGGTATCCGGAACACACTGGCCAAATCGGGTGGCAAGCCAGTCGATGACGACATCGTGCGCCGGCTGCTGGAACAGGCATCCCAGCCCGATGGGCTGACCGCGAAAACCACGTCGGCAGGCCACATCAACCACATGCTCGAACTCGTTCCGGAATTGGTACGCTACTTCGTGGGCCGGCCATGGGTCCTGATCAGGTTCAGCAGCAGGAAGCTGCTGACGTGCGACACTCCCGTGGCGCTCGTGCCGAACCCGGAATTCGAGGATGCGTATTCCGGGGTGGGTCTGATGACCGCCTGGGGAATCACCGTCCCTCTCACCAGGGAAGTCGGTCTTCTGCTGGCCAATCCGATGGCCCTGGCCGAAGAAGACACTCAGAAGCCCTTGGAGGAGCTGCTGGAGGACGTCGTCAGCGGGAAGTATGACCATGAGCAGAATCCTTCGACCAAGATGGCTCACTTTTTCAACAACCACACGATCGCCAACGCCCGCCGCTGGATCTTCCACCACCCGGATGATGCAGACCTGCTTCCTGATAGCCTTCCCGATCCCCGTGACCGGGAGGTGGAGTCCGAAGTGATTTCGGGCTAGGCGTCTAACGCATCCTCACTCATCCGGTCAGCCTATCTACGGGACCTGCCGTTTCCTTCCAGTAGGCTCGCCAGCGTGACTGATGAGTATGTGCGAGCCGCCTACGGGGCATGCGCTGCCGAGTACACGAGCCTTCTTGGCTTCGTCGAGGACATGCATGAACTGGATCGGCAACGCATCAAACGATGGGCAGAACGAATCGACGGCCAGGTGATCGACGTCGGTTGCGGTCTCGGCCACTGGACTGATTTCCTGCAGCGGAACGACGTGCAAGTGCAGGGCCTCGACCTCGTTCCGGAGTTCATCGACAGCGCGCGAGCACGCTTTCCGAGCGTCTCATACCGGGTCGCCTCGCTCCGGGATCTCGGCGTGCCAGACGGCTCTCTGCACGGGGTGCTCGCGTGGTACTCCTTCATCCACGTTCACCCTGCCGAGCTGCCTGCGATTCTCTCGGAGATCGCTCGCGCTCTGGCCCATGGAGGACATCTGCTCATCGGATTCTTCGAGGGCGCGGCGGCCCAGCCTTTTGAGCATGCGGTCACGACGGCTTACTACTGGTCTGTTGAGCAGATGCGACACCTGCTCAGCGAATCGGGGTTCGACGTGATCGACGTCGAAACGGGCCAGGATTCAGGTAAGCGGCCGCACGCCGCCGTCGCCGCCATTCTCCGCTGAGGGTTCCCCAGATTTGGCCGGCGGCAGCAGTGCCGATTAATTCTCGCGTTTACCGGCAACGCGACTCACCACCATCGGTATTTACTAGGGATCAAGCCCGCGAGCGAAGCCAGGCCGCCGGCGCAGAATATAACTCCCACGAAACCGGCAATCCCGTCACTTACCGGTCCTGTAGTGAGAAAGACGCCGAGGCCGAGGCCGGCTACTCCGCGGCCGAGGCGCCACGCGCGGTTCGCCTTCGTGTTCGGCTGGTATCTCGAAACCCATACTTCCGCCGCTCTCCTGCACGGTTTCCTGGCGGGTTCAGTACAGTTTGAGTGGGTCCCTCAATGACCCGGCCGAATTCGTCCACCCATTGGCCGGTTCCTACTTCCGGGCAGTGGGCGTGCACGCTCTCGTCGATGGCAGCGAAGTCCGCCGGGCATGGACCGATAGTTACACATTCAGGGCGCAACTGGCCGGGGGTCTCCAGTCTTCCCGATGTCATGAGCGGGACGGCCGCACAAGCGGCCCCGGACTTTCTCGCTGCCGCCCACCCGGCTTTCGTTCTTTGGTTCTTTCGTTCTTTCGTTCTTTCGTTCTTTCGTTCTTTCGGACAAGCGTGAGCGCTCGTTCTGGGCAACGGAGGCAAACATGTCAAAAAAGAGTTTGCTGAAGGTGCAGAGCCGAGCCGATGGAACTCCTGGCCACTGAAGCCACCATCGACAACTACGCCCAGCACAGGTCCTGGGTCGTGGGTCCTGCGTCACCGCGATGCTTTCGGTCTGGGCGCCCCCTGGTCGGAGCCCTCATGCTGCAAGTCTCGAGGCTCCTTTGCAGCAACTGCGGAGCAAGCCCGGGTTCATGCCACTGAAGATCGCAGTCGCCCTGGCCGAATGCGGTTATGCGCGCCCAAGACGCTTGAACGACGCTGAAAGTCCGCTTCTTCCAGACGTTCTCGCGATAGGGCCGGACAGAGACTAGGTGTTCTTTACCCAACTTGGTGCCTCTGTCGCGCCCTGGTAGAGGGCTCGTAGCGTCTCAAGATTTTCGACGCCCGCGGTCAGGAAGCCACCCAGAACGCTGATGCGCGAAGTGAGACGGAACATCTTGCCATTTTCAACATCGCCGGCGAACTTCCGCTCCAGGATCACGGGCATTACAGCACTGTTCGCATGAGCAAGGCCGCTGCACGATTTCCACACCTGGAGACCGGTGAAACTAACTCTGGTAGACACTGCTTTGTCCGCAGCAGAAACCACGTCAGTTGTTGTTGACCGCGCGGTGAGGTCCCTGTTCCGGTAGGCGGGAATGGCTTGCTGAAGCTCCAGCAACCGCCTGCGGACGTTGCCGCCTGTTCCCTGCTTTGGCCCGAAGACCTTGCCGAGGTTGGCGAGGTCTTCATTGTTTTCGTACGAGATGCGAAGCGAGAGGAAGGCTTGCTTGTCGACTCTGCCGGCACCCAGCAGCCAGAGCCCATAAGACGATGCTTCCACGGCAGACCGGATCATCGAATAAAGGGCCGTCATGGGAACATCATTGGCTTTCTCGATGTACTTGACGGCCGCCCGCAGGTTGTCGAGGGCAACCATGTGAAAGATGGAGAGCTGATTGGACATCGGCTGATATGGAGTGAGCGCATCGACGGCGGCAAGCCGACTGCCCTTCTCGGGATCTTGTAGATCCGGCCCATTCAGGACCGCTTCTACACGGTGCCCAGCTTGCTGGATGAGCCATAATCCAGCCCGTTCGTCCTCTTCAGATTCAGTTGTATCCAGCGAGTAGACCATGGCTTGACGGTACACAACTCAATCCCGCAATGGCCGATGCCACGTACCGGGATCTGAAGGAGCGTATCCCGCGAGGATGAGTGCCGGCTCCAGAAAGAGTCCTGCGAGCAAAAGTCCAACACCCTGTTGGACTTGCCACTGGTATAGCTTCAGGCAGCTCTGACGACAAGCAGTTCGGCCCACTCCGTGGTGTAGCGCGGTGACAGGGCCTCGCGCCGCATGCCCCAGTCGGGCGCCTCCACCATCCCGGCGCGGCCCAGGCCGATAGACCCAGTTCCGAATCGGTCCATAATGTCGCCAAGGAGGGCCCCGATGTGTTTTTCCTCGTGGGCGGTGGCAAATACGGGCAGCTGCGGTGCGGCGCCGGCCGGTGACAGCTCTGTCAGCATGACCCCTGCCCTGGCGTACGGCACCCCGTCCACGATCCGGTTCTCCAAGGCGGACACTGCCGCCTTGGTCAGGATCACCGGGTCTGCCGTCGGCGCCGGCAGCTTCACTGTCGCAGACGGGAACGAGGAGAATCGCTCATTGAAGTGTGACGTGCCCGCGAAGGACGACATCAGCGTGGCCTGCTGATGGTCCTTGGCCAGCCGGATGGCGGCCTGCTGGGCGTAGATCGCCATCACCTCGTGCATCCTGGCCGCCGAGGTTACCGGCTTGGAGAAGGACCTCGAAAAAATCAGCTGCTTCTTACTGGCGATCTCGGTCTCCAGCGGGATGCAGGGGATCTCGTTGAGCTCCATGATCGTGCGCTGCATCAGCACCGAGAACTTCTTCCGCATGACGACCGGGTCCGTGGCTTTCAGGTCAGCGATCGTGAAGATCCCCAGGGCGTTGAGCTTCTTCCCGAGCCGACCGGCGATCCCCCAGATGCCGGTCACCGGCACCCGGGCCATGATGTGGTCGCGATGAGGCACAGCAAGCGTGTCGTAGCTGCATACCCCGCCGAGGGCAGGGTTCTGCTTCGCAACCCGATTCACGAACTTGGCCAGGGTCTTCGTGGGGGCAATCCCGACACAGACCGGCAGACCTACGTGCCTGGCCACGGCAGTTTTGATCTCCCGCCCGATGCGCTCCAATTCCTGCGGCTCTCCGCGCAGCATGGCGAATGCCTCGTCGATCGAATACACCTCGACGATATAGCTGTAGCGGCCAATGAGCTCCATGACCCTGGAACTCAAATCTCCGTAGAGCTCGTAATTGCTGGATTTCGCAATGAGACCCCTGAGTCTGGGATCCGCCTTGAGCTTGAACCAGGGGTCGCCGTTTTCGATGCCCAGGGCCTTGGCCTCATTGGATCTGGCGACAACGCAGCCATCATTGTTGGACAGCACCACAACCGGTTTGCCGTCCAGCTTCGGGTCGAAGGCGCGCTCACACGAGACGTAGAACGAGTTCACGTCAATGAGGGCTGTCCGCTCCACCCGGCCGCCAGGAAGATCCTGCATCAGACGTGACCCTAGAGTCGATGGAGACAGCGGGTAACAACGCCCCAGACGCTGAGCTCGGCAAGCTCCGGAATAACCACGTCAGGATAGGCGGGATTCTCGGCAGCCAGCCGCACGCAGCCATGCTCCAGCCGCAGCCTCTTGATGGTCATCTCCCCGTCGATGATCGCGACAACGACGTTGCCGTCCACAGGGGTCAGCGACCTGTCCACAACCAGTTCGTCGCCGTCGTATATACCAGCACCGTCCATAGAGTGTCCGGACACCCTCACCAGGAACGTGCTGGTGATGTCGTTGATGAGGTGTTTGTTCAGGTCGATGCGGCCGGTGAAATAGTCCTGGGCAGGCGAAGGGAAGCCAGCCGGCACAGCAACAGAACAGTACAAGGGCCCCGGAAGGCCGGTCACAAAGACGTCCAGAGCGGCGACAACGACAGCACTCATCGACCACTACCTCCCGGGGATTTCGAAACTATGTTCTCCACAGGCTTATACACATGTGAATATGTCTTCGATTAAAAGTATACGACCGGTGCGGGGGTCCAGGGTCTGGGCCGCTGACGAGAGATCACCAGGTCGTCTATGTGGCGGACACCAGTGGGACGAGCCACTCCTGGATTTTCATCATCACGTCGTGGGGCTTCGGTGCCGCTGAGTAGACGCGTACTTCCCCGTAGTTTGGATGCTGGATGTCCAGCGGGATCAAGTCGTCTTCCCGGAGCCGCACCACGAGGTAGCCGGCTGCCAACAAGTCCCGTGTCTTGTATTCATCGACAAGGACCTTCGCAGGAGGGCGGTGCCAGTACGCGCCGTCGTACTCGATCACCAAGGTGTGGCCACCTACCACCGCGCTGATGTCGGCAGACCACGACTTTCTGGTCTGGAATACAGAGTCACGGAGGATTGCCCCGGACCGGGCGCCAGAGAAGGCAGCTTCCGCAGCCGCATGGTGGGCGAGCTCAACCTTGGACTTTCCCACCTTTTTGCATTCAGGGCAGCCCGATCCATTGGAACGCCCGGCCAGGGAGCTTGGCCAGACATGCGCATTGTTGATCGCACAGATCCATTCAGGAACGAAGTCTGTTTTCCCGTACGACCTGACTTCCCACGCCGTCACCGGGTTGGCGTCGCTCCACTCGGCTGCCAACCCGGGGTCCTGCCATGCCAGAGATCCCAGCTTGGTCTCACAGCGCGGACAGCGGAGACGGTCATACTTGTCCCGGTCCCTGGGGGTGGCCCCCCACTCATGGCCGCAGCAGTCGGCGACCCACCAAATAGTGCGCTTCGAGTCCCAAAAGACTGTCTGCGGGGCGAGTTTGCCGTTGCGTGTCGGATGCCACTGGCTCGCTATTTCCGGCAGTATGTCTGCCACCATGGAGCGCTTGGCTTTCCTGGTCTCCGCCGCTTTGCAGCTGGGGCAGCCAGACTGGAGGAAGGTCAGCGGCACGAGGCTGCACGCGTGGCCCTGGGGACACCTGAACTTTCGTAGGGGCCGGTGGCTGCTGCCCACCACCATCACCTGGGACGGGTCATCCCCATCGACCCATGCCGCTGCGAGTTCTGGAACGTCAGCGACTGGAGTGACCTTCCAGCGCTCATATTCCTCGTTCCACTGAGCACGTCTGGCGGCTGCGCACACGGGGCAGGAAGGCCTCTGCGCGGTCATCTCGTTAACCTTCTCCGGGAAACGGTGTCCGCAGCTGGGGCAGCGCCAATTGCATGCCCGCGTCGCTTTCAGCGTGACCGTCTGAAAGGCGGCCTCGTCGTTGTTCTCGTGGTCCCACCACGACAGGGCGGGGCTATCGGAATCGACAAGCAGCTGCCGGCCGCTTGTTTTTGCCCCCGGCGTCGTTGACCGCTTGTTCTGCTTACATGTACAACCCCAGCCATAGTCGCTGAGCCGCTGTGCTGTGATTCTGCCGCATCTCCGGCATTTACCCACGACGGGGTCCATTCCGTCGTTGAACTCGACGGTGTTGGAGATGAAGTCATAGCCGTGGCGATCCAAGTGTGCTTTGAGCCTCTCCCCGGGCCACCAATGAGCATCAAGAAATTGCTGGCCTTCGGGCTCGGGAAGCAGGTGCAGGATCATGACCGGCTTGCCGGCGCGCAGGATGGTCCGGAGCATAACTTCGAAGGCATCTGGAGGATTGAGCTTCCGGGCGTACGCTGCCCACTCTTTCCAGTGGCAGGCGCGGCACGTCTTTTCTTTCTCCGCGTTCTTATCCGTGACGTAGGTGAACTTGTAGTGGGCCGAGACCCCGCATTTCAGGCACTCTGTCAGCCACCAGGCATCGCGCCCGGGAAACGGCTCAATGGCTTTGAGGCCACCCTGTTCCAAAATCCCCTCAATGCACTTCAGGCACCATGCAGGCTTGCTCGTCGTACGGTATGCAGCCTGCCCCGAGCAGTCCGAAGTAGAACATGCCTGTGATGCGGCCAAAATTCTTCCCCCAAATCCTCGTTCACCTCCAATATAGGTTTTCCGGCCACGCACTTGCGGTGGACAGCTCTGCGCCGCGCCCCTAGCGCCGGGAAGCGGCGGTCTGGCGCAGGCTGATCGTGGTTAGGCTGAGTGCTACGGGCACAAGCGTGCCGAGCACGTTGACGTCTGGAGGATCGCCATGGCCGACCTTGTCCCTGAATACCTGACCTTCGACTACCGCTGCCATTTTCGGGGGATTCCCGGCACCCGCCATGACCCGGAAGACTACCCGGTGTTCTGGACCGTCAAGGTCAAGGCAACTGACTGGGAGAATGATGACGACGAGGGCAAGGAAGTGTCCGTCGGGGAAGCCCACCTGTACATGGTTCCGGACGCGGGGGCCATCGAACTGTTCCTGACCCTGGACGCAGTGAGCCAGGAAGTGGCGAATGTCGGGGAGATGCTGACGATTAACCGCCCGGACCTGATCGACGACATGGCCCTGGGCGGGGACCTGCTGGTCCTGTCCTCACTGCGGATCGCTCCGACATTCCGCGGCAACAAACTCGGCCACTCCATCCTGAAAGCTATTCTCTGCACGGTCGGCCGCTCCGCGAGCAAGGTCATCCTGGAGGCAGCACCGGTACTCACCAAAGGTGCCCCCGAGGAAGGAACACCGGAGCACGATGCCGCCAAAGTGGCGCTGCGGCAGTACTGGGAGAGTTTCGGCTTCCAGCCGGCCCACGGCGACTACCTGGTCTTCGACGACATGGCAGACGTCACGGACTAACGGAACCGGGGCAGCTGAAACCCTGCTTTCCCTGGAGATTCCGTCCGGATCCTTGGATCGCTACTCGACGTCCGGTTCCCCGTCGTCGATGATCTCGCCGGAGGCGATGCTCTCGGCTGTGCGCTGGTAAGCCTCGGCGACGTAGTCTTCGAGGTCCTGGCGAGCGGTGCGCCACAGGCCCCTCCCGCCGATCTGAATGGCGCGAAGCTCTCCGGTCTTGATGAGGCCCCGGATGAGGCTTTGCTTCACGTTCAGCTCTTCAGCTGCCTGCTCGATGGTCAGGAAGCGGTGTTGTGTGGATTCGTCGGACACCGAACCATCGTATGTGCGCGAAGATAAGTGCAGCGGTCGTAGACTCGGTCCATGAAGTCGGGATGGCGGATCCTGGGAACGTCACTGCTGGTTGCTATGGGGCTGCCAACCACTGGATGCAGTGTCATATGCCCGGCCGTGGGGTACGCCAGCGTCATTACCGTCAATGTTGAAGGCAACGCCGCGGCCGTCGATGAGGTGCAGTTATGCAGCGATCAGGGATGCTCCGAACGGCTGCCGGACTACGGGCCCGCCGTGCCCATGAAATCGGTGCAGCCAGGCTTGCCGAGTCCCACGGCACCGAGCCCCGCCGCTCCAAGCACTCCCCCGGTCGCCTTTCTTGGCACGAGGACCGACGCGAAGACCTGGACGTTCAGCATTTCCCAGCGGGGGCTACCGAAACACGTGACGGTCCGCGCCCTGGCACCCAACAAAACCGTGCTGGCCGAGCAGGAAAACGACCTCGTATGGACCAGGGTCGGCGGGTCCGAGCAGTGCGGCGGACCAGTCACCACTCCCGCAATCACCGTTAAGGTCGGCGCGAAGTAGCCCAGCCTGGCAGGTGATGACCATTCACTACTCTTCTATCCCCGCTGCCGGCGGCCGGCTGCGGACACGGCGATTATCGCAGCACTGGTTCGCTTGGTGATGTGGGATTATCCGAGGCTCTCGAACACCATGGTTGCCTGAATGCGGTCACCGCCGCCAAGTCCCTTGCTCCCACTGCTTGACGTGGTAATCGTGTGGAGCCGGTAGCCCTTCGCGGCCTGATCGTTGATGGCCTTCTCCAGGGAGGTCAGGTTGCCCGAACCCGTTCCCAACAGTTTCTCTTTGAGTATCACCTGTATGACGACGTACTGCTGCATGACGCTGCTTCCTTCCGTTGCTGGTCAACTGGCAGCAATGCTACGCGATGGCTCGGGACGCTCCTCGGGGCGTGAGCGGGTGGCGCTTTGGGTTTCACACCCCAATTAATCATCGGTGTTTTTCGACCGGCCGGTACCTGTCGCCAAAGGCGACCAGAGTGCTCTGGAGCAGCGTCATGCTGTGCAGTATGTCCACGGGACGGGAACGGCATTCTGCCGGCAGTGGACTGACCATCCACGCAGCGAACACGTTGTGTGGAATCTTCAGGCTCATCGCCTGGTCAAAGAGGCGCACCACCGGTTCGTGTAAAAGTCCATCTTTGAGTTGGAAGCCCGGGCAGAAGGTTCCCTCGCCGATGAACACCCGGACTGCACGGCGCATGGCCTCGGGGTCGCCAAGTGCCCGGAAGTGGGCCTCCAGGTCTGCGCTGGTCGGCAGCGTGAATTCTTCGCGGATGCTGTCCCAGATGCGCTCCGGGACAGCCGGCCAAAATCGCTCAGCCTTCACATTCAACGCAGTAGGCATGGCCGTCCTTCTCGCGCGCCTTCTGCGAACGGTGGCGGACCAGGAAGCAGGAATAACAGGTGAACTCATCGTCAGCCTGCGGGATGACCTGGACGACGAGCTCCTCAGCAATGAACTCCCCGCCGGGAGTCAGCCCATCGAGAGCATCAGCCTCGTCGAGCTCTTGAACCACGGACTGCGCATCCGGTGCTTTGGCGGACTTCAGGGCCTCCAGTGAGCTTTCCTGGGACTCCTTGACGTCGGTGCGCAGTTCATCGTAATCGGTTGCCACGGAGGTGTATCTCTTCTCTGTTGAGGGGGTGTTACCGGTCCTGCAACGTACAGGACATGGGAAGAATTCCCGGGGAGGGCCCACCTGTCACCCCAATGCGGCCGTCGTGATGCGCCCCTGCTGATTAAGGAGCATGATGCAGTGCAGCAAGGAATGTCTTTCCGTGCGGGGTCGGTGACAACATCCATCGCGTCAAAAGGTCAACGAAACGGCTCAGGTGGTTGACGATACGGACGGCAACACTCTCGGGGTCCTGGTCGGTGTAGGCACGCACGGCGTCGTCAACTGTATTCCCGGTTCCAAGGCTGCCGGCGATGTCCTGCAGCCCGAGGTGAATAAGTCCGTTCCGCAGCTTTGACTGTCCCAGAACCCATGCCGATTCAGGGTCGTCCAGAAAGTCGAACATTTCAGCGGACTGCGGGGGGCTGCCGCCGTCTGCCCGGATGGTTTCGAGGGCTGTCAGGGATTGGAACAAGGCGACGAACCGATGCTTGCGGGCGGCGGCTCGGCACCACGTGCAGAGCGATCGGGACGAGCTCATCATTGCAGAGGAAGAAACACTGTGAACTGTCAGTAGGGCTGCTGCTAGAGACGGTTCGAGCTCGCCGCCGAACAGCCGCGGTAACGCGCCGACGCTCTTCCCATCGAACCATCGAAAATCCGGGACGGAGCCGTGCTCATGAAAACTAATGCCGGAGTATTTCAATAGATAACCAGCGACGTTACCAACGCCAGTGCTCAGGCGCCCGATAGCGGGACCGCCAGTTGCAAGGTCGCTGACCTGCTCAGGCCCGAGCCCCGTCAGATAGTGCGCGCTGACAAGACTCGTATACGGCCGGCCATCGAGGATCACAACTGACAGATCGTCGCGGAGAATGTCGAAGAGTCGGCCCCGCCGGTCAGGCGGGAAGAAGGCCCCGCGGTTAGCCCGGAGAAGCTCATCGAAGTGTGCGACAACGCCGTGGAGATTTCGCTTTTTGTCGGCGAAGAATTTCCCGCTCATGCGGGCTGCCTTCGCCGTGTCTGCGTCCCATTTCGCGTTCAGGCTCCAGCCCAGAGTCTTGCCGAAGTGCAGGTGCGCCTCGTAGGCCGCCATGGCCCCGTATTGAAGTAAAGCGATCTCAGCGGCGATCGCGGAATTCGGAAGGCCGACCAGGGAAGTAGCTACGTAGTGCATATCGGCGCGTGCTATGTCGAGGGCAATGACCTCAATCGGGTCGAGCTCCGTTAAGGTCATGCACGTATCCCTTCGTGTAGCCAATCATTTTCTCCACCGGTCAGCACGAGCGAACCTAGCGGCCGCTCGTCGTGGATTCGCCGCCAATTCCGATTCCCCGAAGTAGCCGAACATTTACCTAATCGTAGGCAAACACGGAGTGGATGCCGGTGTATTCCTCGACGAACGAGGCGCTTCACGCCTGCTCAGCGCCCTCCTCCCCGTCGTCTGTGATCTCGCCGGAGGCGATATGTTCGGCGGTGCGGCGGTACCCCTCGGTGATGAAGTCTTCGACGTCGTTGGCCCCAATGCGCCACTGGCCGCGTCCGCCGACCTGGATGCCGCGCAGCTCACCGGTCTTCAGCAGGGCGCGGACCTGGACGGGTGAAACGTTCAGTTCTTCGGCAGCCTGGCCAATGGTCAGGAAGCGGCGATTCTTGGGTTCGTCGGACACCGACCCATCCTATGTGCGGGCCTGCCTGTCCGGCGGGATCAGCCCCGTGCCCGGCAACGAAAGCCGCCGCTCCCAGACAGGAACTTTGCCGGTGAGCTTCTTGGACGTCAGGTGCCAGTGGTGGCATTCCTGGCAAGGGTAGGCCCGGGCGGGCTGCTTGCCGTCCTTCCCGCGGGAACGGATCGATTCCAGGGCCCGCAGGGCCAGATACTGGGTGGGGTACGGGCTTTGTGACAGGCCATTGAGGGCACCAATCGTTCGTGTGACCGAACGGTTCATACCCGCCTACAGTCGCCATGTTCATAGCGGTTTGCTTCTGGCCGGCCAGCGTAGCCCCTGCAGATTAGGCTTCTGAGATGCACACCGATTCGCGAGCACACCAGCCCTCATCAGGCGACGCTCCGCAGAGTCCGCCGGTCACCAGGACTAACCGCCGGGCACCGGACCCGGAGTTCGTGGAAATGTACCGGAAGGGCATCCCGGCCCCGAAGATCGCCGCCGGAGCCGGCCTGCCCGCAAGCACCGTCCGGTATCACCTTCACCTGGCAGCCCGGGAGGAGCCGGGGCTCCGGGATGAGCTTAGAACAGCACCGGGCAGGGCACCGCGCAACAACCGGGCCGGGCTGAGGAACCTCCGGGATGTCCTGGCTTTCCACCAGACACAGGGACGCCTGCCGACGACCGGCGGGAGCACGGCACGGGAACGGGCCCTGGGCGTGTGGCTGCACCGCCGCCGGCAGGACGCTGCCGCGGGCACCCTCTCCCCCGCCTATGGCCCCGGCTTCGGACGCCTTGGCTTTCAACGCTCCCTCGACGGTGGTCTTGGTGCGCCCGGTTTTCTTGGCGATCGATGCCGCTGAAACACCGATCAGGGAAAGCTGGTGGTAAGCGTCGGCCTCGTCCGCTTCGGTCAGCTCGGCGCGCTGGATGTTCTCCACAACTTGGGTGACGATGCGCTCGGCTTCCTCGGGGCTTTCCATGATCATGACGGGGATGAGGGGCCGGGCAGCTTCGACGGCGGCGCGGGTGCGGCGCTGGCCCATCAGGACGTGCACGGTCCCGTCCTCCTTGCGGTGGGCAATGACGGGTTCAAGCACGCCGTGTTCCTTGATGCTGGCAACGAACGAAGGCGTCAGGGCGGCGTCCTTACGCACGTTCACATCAACGCTGAGGGCTGCCGGGTCCAGCCATTCCAGCGTCGGGGTGGACATGGGGGTTTCTTCTGTCTGTGGGGCCACCCGGGGAAGCCTTTCTGCACCCGTCGACCCGCTTGCTCGCGGGCGTGTCTGCTCCTTGGAGTGCCCGTGCGTTTATTTTGCGTCCGGTTGGGTCTTCAAGGGTGCACTTGTCGGCAGTGGGTCCCGGTCTCCGGAAGGGATTGCGGCGGCATCTGCCTTCCAGGATCTGTTCGCACGTGCGGAACGGGTCCAAAGGAAAGAGCGCCGGGGGCCGGTTGCTTTGACCACCAGAACGGCGATGAGGCTCGTGACAGGGATGGCGAGTACCAGCCCCACGGAGCCGACCAGGGTTCGGACTACTTCCTCGGACATCTCGGTGCTGGTCAGCGCCTCCCCTAGTGGGCGGCTGTAGAGCATCACAATGATCATGATGGGCAGGGCGGCGCCTGCGTAGGCGAACGCGATTGTATAGACGGTGGAGGCAATATGATCGCGTCCGATCCTCATCGCGGAGCTGAAGAGCTTGCGGGCAGAGGTTTCCGGGGCCAGTTCGTAGAGTTCCCATACCGCGGACGATTGGGTGATGGTGACGTCGTTGAGGACGCCAAGTCCGGAAATTATGAGTCCGCACAGGACGATGCCCGAGATCGAGATGTCGCCCGATATGTTGGCCAGGGTGGCGGCCTCAAAGTTTCCGCCGCCCGACAGGTTCGCCGCGTGCGTTGTCCAGGCCGCCAGCAGCGCGGTGATGCCCAATCCGAACATTGTCCCCAGCAGGGCGGTGGACGTTCGCGCTGAGAACCCGTGTGAGAAGTACAGCATGCCTATCATGATCACGGTCGAGCCTACGACGGCGAGAAGCAGCGGGGGTTTGCCTTCCACCAGGCCCGGGAGCATGAACCCAGCCAGCACAGCGAACGCGCCCACCAGTCCAATCAGAGCCCGGAGCCCGCGCCAGCGGGCCACCGCGACCACGACCACGGAATACAGGACGGCCAGCAGAAAAATCGGCACGGTACGGACGAAGTCGACAAAGATGAACTGGGGTGTGGTCTGGCTGGTGCTGGCGCCTACGGATGCCGTCAAGTCCACGTAGCTGATGTTGTCTCCGGCCTTTACCCCATGGGACTTCGCGACGTCCGGGTTGATAACCACCTTGACCGGGCTGCCGCCTTTATCCGGCTCGGTAAACGCAAACACACAGTCGGAGGCGTCCTGTCCGCGGGCATCCGGGCTTGCTTCCTGCGTACAGCTTTCCTGAACCACGCGGTGGATCTTGCCGGTCTCAAAGGTCGCACCGGGCGCACCGGCGTACGGGTTGGCAAGGGTGAGACCTTCCCTGCTCCCCGAGGGCCACATCAGGATCATGGCGGCCAACGTCAGCAGTGCCAGAGGTACCAGCACGGCGAACAGCAACCGGTTTGCCCGCCGCCGCAGGGCCACCGCGCCCGGTGACGGATCCGGCTCGGTAAGAGAGTGGGCGTGTCCGTGGCCCATCAGCAGTTCAACCTCACCCGTTGAACTCTACGGCTCAAGGAGCCCTTGCCCCGCCCCGACAGCTGTCGGGGCACCGGTCATGACGTCCGAGAATCCTGGGCCGAAGGGAGGCGCCGGCTGCCGGGGGACCGTGTTGTGGCGTGTCCGTTGGGCAAGCGTGTCCCATGTCCTGCCCCTGTCATTCGCCCTGCTCAGCCTGCGGATGAGCGGCCGCGCCGTGTCCTTCCCCGGGTTCCTTCGTCAGCTCCCGCCCCGGGCTGTCTCCCCGGGTCCGGACCATCCGCACGATGATGGCTGCAAGCAGGCCGGCCGCCATGGTGACAAGTCCCCCGACACCGATGTAGAACAAGGCGGGCGCGATGGCGGGCACGGCCGCAGAGGCGTCGGCGGCCGCGGTAATGACCCACCAGTACCCGGCTGTTGCTGCTGTCCAGATCGCTCCGGCGATGCTGACGAGCCAGGACAACGGGGAGAACCATCGGGGGCCGGCTCTGTAGGAGAGCGCCACGGCCAGGGTCCCGGTTCCTGCCGCAGCCAGGACGAGACCGCCAAAGACGAACCGGCCTGCCAGAATCCCCACCAGCACGCAGGCTGCGCCGATCAGGACAACCCGTCGGGCCGGAAGCGGCATCCCCGTGCGGCCAGCTGGTGCTCCTCCAGGAGGCGTGGTAAGGGAATCTTCGTGGTCATCGCTGCTCATACGGTTCTCTGGTCCTCACGGGTTTGGTGATAGTGCGTGGCATGTTCGCATCAGACTGGCGAATTGCTCAGTGTCACCCCATGCTGACACACGGGTAACACCGGCATTGGCCTCCCGTCACACTCACGCATACCCCCTGGGGGTAGTTGCGGGCATACCCTTAGGGGGTATAAATTGGTTATATGCATGAAGAAATTGCCATCAGCAAGGACGTTTCCGAGGACACCGGCACCGCCGTGGGTGCGGACCACGGGTACACCAGCGAGAAGGACGCGTATCTGCGTCGGCTTAAACGCATTGAGGGGCAGGTGCGCGGGATCGCCCGGATGGTGGATGAGGATTCGTACTGCATCGACATCCTGACCCAGGTCGCGGCCGTGAACAAGGCCCTGCACGCGGTCAGTTTGGGCCTGTTGGAAGAACACATTGGCCACTGCGTCGTCAACGCCGCGGCGGAATCCGACGAAGCCGGCGGGGCGAAAGTCAAGGAAGCAACAGAGGCCATAGGGCGTCTGCTGCGCTAGCAACGAAGGGGAATCGCCATGAGCATCAATACAACGGTCAACATCTCGGGCATGGACTGCAGCCACTGCGTTGCCTCAGTCACCGAAGAGCTTCAGAAGCTCAACGGCGTTAAGGAAGTGGCCGTCGAGCTGAACAAGGACGGACTTTCGGTTGCCACGATCACCTCGGCGTCCGATCTGGAGCCTGAACAGATCAACGAAGCCATCACGGAAGCCGGCTACGTCCTGGTCAGCAGCGGGACCTAAGGATGGCCGCCGAAACCTTTACCGGGACCCGCATCATCGAACTCGACATCGAAGGCATGACCTGCGCCTCGTGTGTCGCCCGGGTCGAACGCAAACTTGGCAAACTCGACGGGGTCGAGGCCAGCGTGAACCTTCCCCTGGAATCCGCGCAGGTCACCGTTCCGGACTCCATCACGGACCAGCAGATCATCGATACGGTCACAGCCACCGGCTACTCGGCACGACTCAAGGCAGCTCCCGGAACGGGCGAAGGAGGCGGCCTCCGGCCTGAGGATGACCCGGCCGTGGATGGCCTGGACGATGACGATCGGCCCGCCTCTGCCGCAGCCGCCGCCCTGCGTCCGCGGCTGTTGCTCGCTGCCGTTTTAACCCTGCCGGTGGTGATCATTTCCATGGTCCCGGCCGCCCAGTTCCCGCACTGGGGCTGGGTGGCCTTGGCGCTGAGCCTGCCCGTGGTCAGCTGGGCCGCGTGGCCATTCCACCGTGCCGCAGCGGTCAACGCCCGGCATCTGGCATCCACCATGGACACCCTGGTGTCCATCGGCGTGAGTGCCGCCTTCCTGTTTTCGGCCTGGCAACTGTTCGTGGACCCCGCCCTGACCGAACACGCTGGCATGGACATGAGCGCCCATGCCCTGTACTTCGAAGTCGCCGCCGTCGTCACGACGTTCCTGCTGCTGGGCCGCTACCTGGAAGCCAGCGCGAAACAGCGCGCGGGCAACGCGCTGCGGGCACTACTGAACCTGGGGGCGAAGGAAGCAATAGTGCTCCGCAACGGGATCGAAACCCGGATCGCCGCCGACCAGTTACAGCCCGGCGATGTCTTCATAGTCCGCCCGGGCGAAAAGATCCCTACCGACGGATACGTCATCGAGGGTCAAAGCGCCGTGGACACCTCCCTGATCACCGGCGAATCCTTGCCGGTGGAGGTCGGGGTCGATGACACGGTGATCGGTGCGACGATCAACACGAACGGACGGTTGCTGGTAAAGGCCACGCGGGTGGGCAGCGAAACCACGCTCGCGCAGATGGGAAGGCTGGTCAGCCAGGCCCAGAGCGGCAAGGCCCCCATTGCCCGGCTTGCTGACCGGATCAGCTCAGTCTTTGTCCCCGTCGTCCTCGGCATCGCGGCCGTCACCTTCGCGTCATGGTTCTTTGCCACCGCTGACCCGCAGTCCTCCTTCACCGCCGCGGTCGCGGTCCTGGTGATCGCCTGCCCCTGCGCCCTGGGCCTGGCCACGCCCACGGCACTGCTGACCGGGACGGGACGCGGCGCACAGCTGGGCATCCTCATCAAGGGCCCGCAGGTCCTCGAAGACACCCGGACCGTGGACACCATCGTGCTGGATAAGACCGGAACGGTCACCAGCGGACAGCTTTCCGTTTCCGCCGTGCAGTCCTTCACCTCGACGACCGGGGAGGAGATCCTTGCCCTGGCAGGAGCCGTCGAAGCCGCCAGCGAACACCCGATCGCCCACGCCATCGCCCGCGCAGCCAAGGCCAACGCACCGCTGCTGCCCGTCACAGCTTTCGACAGCGCACCGGGTGGGGGTGTGCGCGGGACCGTGGACGGCCGACGGGTGGTTGCCGGCCGGGCCGGCTGGCTGGAGGATAACGGCATCACTCCCGCCGCGGACAACTACACGGCGCTGCGGTCACAGGAGGAAGCCGGCGCGACCGTCATCTGGGTCGGCATTGATGGTGAACCCGAGGGAATCATCAGCCTCACCGACACGGTCAAAGAAGGATCTGCGGCCGCGATCGGACGGCTGAAAGCTCTGGGGTTGCGGCCCGTCCTGCTGACCGGGGATAACGCATCGGTCGCCGCCGCCGTGGCCGCCCAGGTGGGTATCCCGGCGGAAGATGTGATGGCCGGAGTCCTGCCCGAGGGCAAGGTGGAGGCCGTCCGGCGGCTGCAGGCCGGCGGAGCCATAATGGCGATGGCCGGTGATGGCGTGAATGATGCTGCCGCCTTGGCGCAGGCTGATCTGGGCATCGCGATGGGCAGCGGCACCGACGTGGCGATTGCCGCCGCGGACCTGACAGTGATGGGCAGCGACCTGGGCCAGGTCGCGGACGCCATCGAGCTCTCCCGGCGGACGCTGGCCACGATCAAGACCAACCTGTTCTGGGCGTTTTTCTACAACGCCGTCGGCATCCCGGTCGCGGCCCTCGGTCTGCTAAATCCGATGATCGCAGGAGCCGCCATGGCAGCCAGCTCTGTGCTGGTGGTCAGCAACTCCCTGCGGCTGCGCCGCTTCACCGGACAGAAGAGGACGGGGACCCCGATCGTAGCGGCGCGCACACCGGTCCGCTGACCAGGCATCAGGATGCCCGGCCGCAAGAGGAGCGATCCTGCGAAGGGCATGGAGAAGGCCGGTGATGCGCTGCCCCCAAGGCAGCGAATCACCGGCCTTCTCGTTGTTGGTTACCCGGCGCGGACGAAGGTGACTGAGCCTTTGGCTGTCATCCACGTCAGGGGGTGGACTGCGGTTTCGTTCTTGCCGTTCAGGCCCGAGCTGAGGACCTGGCCGTTGCCGACGTAGATACCCACGTGTCCGGGCTGCATGACCATGTCCCCGGGCTGGGGGTCCGTGACGACGGTGCCGTAGTTCATGAACTGCATCGGTCCAAGATCCCCGACGGGGATCCCGGCAGCATTAAGGGCGTTCTCCACCAGTCGGGTGCAGTCCTGGATCATGCCGATCTGGGCGTAGGCGGCCGAAACCATGGTCGCGTTCACCCCTCCGGCGGCCGGAGCAGCAACCGGCGCAGCAGCGGGGGCTACGGTGATGGTAGCTTTCGCCGGCGCGGCGGAAACTGCCGGCGCGGCTGCAGGCTTGGGTGCGGGGGCTGCGGGCTTGGGTGCCTCCACGACGGGGGCTGGTGTGGTGCTGACAGCGGGTCGCTCGTAGGAGATCCTGACGGTCGCATCGGCGCTCAACGGCGCCGGAGCCTGACTGGTCACCTCAAGGTTTGAAGCCGGTTCGGCATCGCGCTGCGCGGGGGCTTCTGCGGCCTGCGCGGCGATGCCACTGGTCAGAACCAGGCCGGAAGCAGCTGCGATAACGGCCGCCTGGCGGCCTACACCTCCGGCGTTGTCGGCGAATGTCCTGGACAGGGCCGCGAGCGGGCTTGCCTGGACGATGACCGCGCGGTGGCGGCCGTGAGTTCTGCGAATGGACATGAAGTGGCCTCTCCCAATGCCTGCGGGGTGAGCTGTCGGATTCGGATGGGAGTCACCCGGCCGCGGTCCTGCACCAAATGCAGTACAGCGGCTTCACCCCAAGGCCTGCCCGAAGCAGGCCACAAATTGGGTTCCCCGTCTCTGCCGGACGAAATATGCGATCGGATCCCGGGCCGCGGCAGAGTTAGGCAATCAGCTCGGGAGTGCCGCCTTCGGAGAAAACCGGCACGAATTCGACCGTACAGGAGAGCTGACCCAATGTCACATTTGAATAACGGGGCCACCCGAGGGCAGAGGACCCCGGCCCGGTGATGCAACCCGACCCCGGCCTGCCGGTCTAAACAGGGGTGCGCCGGGGGCCCGGCCGCTCACGCCGGCTGTTCGATCTCCGCGAGGGGACGCCGGCATCCACCTTGCCAAGAATACCCCATGGGGGTATCATTCAGGTGTTGTCAGTGAAGTGGTTTGTCCAGGCCGGTGCGCTTTCCGGCCGTTACAGCCGTTCAACCCCAGCGCGTCCCCATGATTTCTCTTGCACAGGACCAAACTGACATGTGTGCACTCGAAACCCGGACCGGGCTGCCCATCGTGGCCGCTGAACCGTCCGGATGCAGCTGCTGCTGCTCCACCGCTTCCCGGACCTGGCGTCGCCGGCACTTCAAGGCAGCGACTACTCCGTCGAAGGAATGACCTGCGGGCATTGCGTCCACAGCGTTGAAAAGGCAGTGTCCGCCCTCGCCGGAGTGGAGGCCGTCACCGTCGAGCTGGTGGCCGGAGGGGCAACCCGGCTCAGCGTCTCCGGCACCCCTACCAAAGCGGAGATCCGGGACGCTGTCACGGCCGCCGGGTACAGCCTCACCAGCAGGTAGTCCAACGCCCGCCCTGACGGACAGCGCCGCTGCCGCCGTCAGGGCAGACTTTCCAGCCAGGAGAGGGCAACAATGGAAGATCACAATCATCACGGCCCTGGACGCCCAGTTGTTGCGCAGGGTGAAACTGAATGCTTCCCAGGTTCGTTGAACTGTAAGCCCGGCAGGGTAGGATCCCTGCCGTACCCTTAAACCCATGAATGGCTACGGAAGGAGGAACACCATGGCAGCAACCGGATCCGTCCGCGTCACGGCGTTCCTGACCCGTGCCGTTCTGCTGACGGGATTCCTGGCCATTGTGGCCGGGATCCTCGGTATGCACATCATGACCGGAGCCCACTCCATGCCGACGGCCACCCCAGGCATGGATACGGCCGTTCAGCAGATACAGAACCCGGTCAGCCATCCCGGCCGCGCCCCTGCACAGTCTTCCCAGACGGCCTCCGCGGCCGGGCCCGGGATGCTTGCCGGATCAGCTTCCTCGTGCGCCGATGCCACCAATGCCGCCGGCTGCCAGAGTATGTCGGCGATGGACGCGGTCTGCGTCCTGTCCCCGGCGAACACCTCCCTGTCGGCGCCGCTGCCCGGCACCGCACCGCTCCAGACCCCTGACACGAATGCCCTCGCCAAGGCAACTATCAGTTATTCCTTCCCGCCGGAGAGTCCTTCCCCCGGCGACCTCTGCATCAGCCGGACGTAAAGCTGCGCTGCGCCGTGTCCTGCCCGGCGCACCCTCCACGCCACGCTTGCGTACCCCCCCCTGCATACGCCCGCCTGAGATTCGGCGAGCCCTGCAGCCACGCTATCCACAGCGGCGCCTGACGCCGGTCGATATTTTGAAGGACCTGATGTTGATGAAGAAAACACTGACCATTTCCGCTGTCACCATCGCCGCGGCGATCGCCCTGGCCGGTTGTTCCGCGGGTTCGGACGGAGGGAGCATGCCCGGAATGAACCACGGCAGCTCCGGGATGTCCTCCAGCTCCGCGCCCGCTGTCGCGGACTTCAACGACGCCGACGCCATATTCGCCCAGATGATGATCCCGCACCATACCCAGGCCGTGGAGATGTCCGACATGATCCTCGCCAAGGAAGCAATCCCGGTCCCCGTGACGGATCTGGCCACGAAGATCAAAGCGGCCCAGGCACCGGAAATCGAGAAGATGACCGGCTGGCTGACCAGCTGGAACCAGCCCACTGAGATGCCCACGGACATGCCCGCCGGGCACAGCATGTCCGGCATGATGGGCGATGAAGACATGGCCAAGCTTGAAGCCGCTCAGGGAACCGAGGCGGCCAAGCTGTTCCTGACCCAGATGATCGCCCACCACGAAGGCGCCATCATGATGGCCAAAACTGAAACTACGGACGGTAAGAACGCCGAGGCAGTCCAGCTCAGCAAAGACATCGTCACCTCCCAGGAAGCTGAAATGCAGGAAATGAAGGACCTGCTGGCCGCCCTCTAGCTGGCAGACCCTGCGCCTCCCCTTCACACCTCTTTTTCGTTCCGTCACCTGGAGATTAATCGTGCCTGCGCGCTCTCTTAAACGTTCCCGTATCATCGCCGTCTCAGCCGCCTCACTGTCCCTGGCGCTGTCCCTGGCTGCCTGCGCCCCGTCCATTGACCCGACGGCCGACACCCCGTCATCAGCCGGCTCCGCCACAGGTCTGCCCAGTGCTCACATCCATGGCCTGAGCGTCAACGGTGAAACCGGCCAGGTACTCCTGGCGACGCACGAGGGCCTGTTCGACGTGTCCAAAAAGCCCGCCGTCAGAGTCGGACCCACGAACGATCTGATGGGCTTCACCGCCGCCATGGAGCAAGACGTCTTCTACGCTTCCGGCCACCCCGGGACAGGCTCGACGCTGCCCAACCCGCTCGGACTCATCAGGACCAGCGACGGCGGCAAAACCTGGGAGCAGCTCTCCCGGCAGGGCGAATCGGACTTTCACGCCCTCGCCACCACCAAGTCCGGGATCGTGGCCTTTGACGGGACGCTCCGCACCAGCCCGGACGGAAAAACCTGGAAGACCGCCGCCTCCAGCTTTGCCCCGGCAGTACTGGCCGGGAACCCTTACAGCGATACCGTTCTCGCCACCACCCAACCGGGCCTGCAGCGTTCCACCGACGGCGGCGCCACCTGGGTCCTGGACAAGGCAGCCCCGGCGATCCAGTTCGCCGCGTTTGCCAGCGCCACGGAAGCCGTCGGAGTCGAACCCGGCGGCGCCGTCCACTACTCCCCTGACGGCGGGGCCACCTGGACCCCGAAAGGCAAGATCAGCGGCGCGGTCCAGGCCGTCGCAGCGACCGAAGGGTCGGACGGGAACCCCTGGATCTGGGCCGCTACCTCTACCGGTCTGGTGGTTTCCACGGACGGCGGGGCCACGTTCCGGTCCTCTGACGCGGACTGAACCGATGGATATCGGCGGGTACTTTGCGTCCATGGTGAGCTCCGGAGCGTTGCATATCGCCATCCCGCTGGCCATGACGGCAGGGCTGGTGTCTTTCCTCTCGCCCTGCATCCTGCCCCTGGTGCCAGGCTACCTGGGCTTCGTGTCCGGACTGACGGACCCGACGCAACCGCACAACCGCCGCCGGGTCCTCACCGGCGTCGGGCTCTTTGTCCTGGGTTTCGCCGCCGTATTCACCCTCTACGGGGCCGCGTTCGGCGCCATCGGCTCCTGGCTGCTGCGCTTCCAGGATGCCCTGATGCGCGGCCTCGGTGTCGTGGTGATCCTGATGGGACTGGCGCTCCTGGGCCTGGTCCCCTGGCTACAGCAGACCCGCAAACTCACCCTCGGCCGCAGGACAGGACTCGCCGGCGCACCCCTGCTCGGGATCGTCTTCGGGCTCGGCTGGACACCCTGCATGGGCCCGACGCTGAGCGCTGTCCTGTCCCTGAGCGTTACCACCGGCAGTGCCGGACGCGGCGCGCTGCTGGCCTTCGCCTACTGCCTGGGCCTGGGCATCCCCTTCGCCCTGACGGCCATGGGTTTCGGCTGGGTCAGCAACACCCTTGCCCTGGTCCGCCGCCACATCCGGGTCGTCAACATCGCCGGCGCCTCCATGCTCATCATCCTGGGGGTCCTCATGGTTTCCGGTGTCTGGGTGAAGTGGATCTACCAGCTCCAGAACCTCTCCGGAACCTTCCTCACCCCGATCTAAAACCCCGCACCTCCATGGGTCCCCCATTGAAGCCCGATCAGGAGAACTCCTATGAATACCCTCACCGATCATCACCTCGGCCGCCGCCGTTTTCTGAGCCTGTCGGTCGCCGGGGCCGCCGCTGCGGCTCTCGCGGCCTGCACCAACACCCAGGGCACCGCCGGCCTCCCGGGCCGTATCCAGCCCACCGATCCAATCGTTGCCGACTACGAAGCCCGCCGGGCGGCCAGCGGAAAATCCGTCACCCGAAACCTGACGGCAGGTACCGTCCAGGCAACCGTCGCCGGCAAACCCCTCACCACCTGGGGATACAACGGCGGCCTTAACGCGCCGGTACTGCGGGCCGTGGCCGGGGACCGCCTCCAGGTCCCGCTGACCAACAACCTCAAGGACGAAACCAGCATCCACTGGCACGGCCTGGCCCTGCGCAATGACCAGGACGGGGTTCCCGGCCACACCCAGGACCCGATCGCCGCCGGCGCCGCGTTCACCTACGATTTCCGGCTCACCCACCCCGGCACGTACTGGTACCACTCCCATGTTGAGATGCAGCGCGAAAGGGCACTCTACGGAGCACTGATCATCGAGGACCCGGCAGAAAAACTCGTCTACGACCAGGACTGGGTCATCGTCCTCGATGACTGGATGGACGGTATCACCGGCACCCCCGATGATGTCCTCAAAGAACTCTCCGGCGGCATGCCCATGTCCGGCGGCACGATGCCCGGCATGGACCACGGTTCCATGTCCGGCTCCATGTCCTCCGCATCCCCTTCCCCTTCCGACCCCGGGTCAGCGGGGATGGGGATGAAGCACATGCTGATGGGCTCCCGCAGCGACTTCCTCGGCGGGGACGCCGGGGATGTCAGCTACCCGTACCACCTGTTCAACTCAAAATCCCCGGATGAAGCGGACACCTTGGCCGCCGCGGCCGGACAGGTGATCCGGCTGCGGATCATCAACGCCGCCGGAGACACCGCCTACCGTGTGGGCATCCCGGGCCAGAAGCTCACCCTCACCCACACCGACGGATTCCCGGTCGTCCATCAGGACGTGGACGCCGTCGTGCTCGGGATGGGCGAACGCATCGACGCCCTCATCACCGTCAAAGACGGATTCACTCCCGTGGTGGCGCTGACCGAGGGGAAAATCGGCCAGGCACTGGGATTTATCAGCACCGGCACGGGAAAACAGCCTCTCCCGGCCACCCTGCCGAACAAGCTCGAAGGCACCGTGGTCGACGGCGGTCAGCTCAAAGCAGCCCCCGACGTCGTCCTCTCCGCCAAAACGCCTGACCGGACCCACGAGCTCAAACTCACCGGCGGCATGGAGAAATACGACTGGGGCATCAACGGGCACCGCTTCGACATGACCAAGCCCTTCGAGAACGCCTTCGATATCAAAGCCGGCGAACGCGTCGAGGTGCGATTCATCAACGACACCGACATGTGGCACCCCATGCACCTGCACGGCCACACCTTCCAGGTCGGTGCCGACGGGGCGCGCAAGGACACCGTGATCGTCCGTGCCAAGCAGACCGTCACGGTGACATTCGACGCCGACAACCCGGGCCAGTGGCTGACCCACTGCCACAACGCCTACCATGCCGAACGCGGCATGATGGGCGTCTTCTCCTACATCAAATAAGGGACCCGACCATGAACACCCCTGTCATGACAGAACTGATCTTCCCCTCCCCGACCGTGAGCGCCTTCCAGTTTGGGCCGCTGACCATCCGCTTCTACGCCCTCGCCATCATCGCCGGCATCGTTGTCGGTGTCTGGCTCACCGCCCGGCGCCTGCGGTTCCGGGGCGGCACCATGTCCCAGACCCTGGACATCGTGACATGGGCGGTGCCGTTCGGCATCGTCGGTGGCAGGCTCTACCATGTCATCACCGACAATCAGCTCTACTTCGGGCCGGGCAAAGACCCCTGGGGCGCGGTCCGGATCTGGGAAGGCGGCCTCGGGATCTGGGGCGCCGTCGCCCTGGGCCTGGCCGGCGCCTGGATCGGGGCACGGCGCGCCGGGGTGCCCTTCACTGCATTTGTGGACGCGGCCGCCCCGGGCCTGCTGATCGCCCAGGGCCTGGGCCGGTGGGGGAACTGGTTCAACAACGAACTCTACGGCGAACCCACGGACCTGCCCTGGAAACTCCAGATCCACGCCATGAACCAGGCCACCGGGCAGGCCGTCATGACCCCCGATGGCACACCGGTGATTCTCGGCTACTTCCAGCCCACTTTCCTCTACGAATCCCTGTGGTGCCTGGGCGCCGCGTCGCTGTTGATGTTCCTGGACCGCAGATACAGGCTCGGTGCCGGCTCAGTCTTCGCGCTCTACGTCGTCCTCTACACCGCCGGCCGGTTTGCCTTCGAACTGATGCGCTCCGACCTCGCCAACACCATTCTGGGGCTGCGCGTGAACACCTGGGTCTCCGGCCTGCTCTTTGTTGCCGGGCTGGCCCTCGTCCAGGCCTTCCGGTCCCGGCCGCGCTCCGAAGTCGAAACCAGCTCGCCCGATCTGCGCCAGGATCGTGCCGCAGCCACCGAAAGGACAAACACATGAGTAACGCCGGAAAACGACGCACCGACCACGAGGCTGTCCTGGCCGCCGTCCGGGCCCAGCAGAAGGCCAAGCAACGCAAATGGAACCTCTTGGTCTACGGCGGTTTCGGCCTGGTCCTGGCGATCATCATTACCGCCGTTGCCTTCACCGTCACCGCATCGGTCCAGGAAAAAAACGTCGCCGCGGAGGCTGCGAAAAGGCCCATCGACGGGGTCCAGACCTACACCGAGCTCTCCCGCAACCACGTCCAGGACGCCGTCGCCTACCCCCAGGAGCCCGGCGTGGGAGGCGACCACGCGCCCGTCTGGACAAACTGCGGCGTCTACACCGAACCGGTCAACGAACAACGCGCTGTGCATTCCCTCGAACACGGCGCCGTGTGGCTGACCTACAAACCGGACCTGCCAACGGCAGAGATCACCAAGCTCACCGACCTCGCCAAGGCCAAACCCTATCTCCTGCTCAGCCCCGACAAAGACCAGACCGGACCGGTCACAGCCACCGCCTGGGGAACCCAACTGAACGTCCAGGACGCCGGCGACCAACGCCTCGCCGCCTTCATCGGCGCCTACGCCCAGTCACCTAAAGCACCCGAACCCGGCGCCGCCTGCACCGGCGGAACCAACGGCTAACCACCACCCTCAAGGAAAACCATGAAAAATTTCCGCAAGCCCAAGAAAGCGGCCGGCGCCGAATCACGCTACCGCCGGCACCGGCGGCTCGTCCGGATCGGACAAGCCCTCATGGCCGCCGGGGCGCTGGTCGCCATCAGCCACTGGATCGCCCACCTGGCCGCTACCGGGCAGGGGCCCAGCCTTACCGAGGACATTTTCATCGGCTACCCCACCGGTGGCCTGCTGATCCTCATCGGCGCTGTTCTGGCCGGCCGCACCGAGACGAAAAAGCGCTGAGCATGCCGCCCCTGGATGTTGTCCTGGCCTCCTGGACCCTGAACTGGCCGTCCCTGGCTCTGCTGGCCGCCGCAGCCCTGCTCTATGGCCGTGGCCTCCGCACCGCACGGCACCGAGGGATCCGGTGGCCCTGGTGGCGGACCCTGACGTTCTATCTCCTGGGCCTGGGCAGCTTCGCCGTGCTCAGCTTCGGGTTCACCGGGGTCTACAGCCACGACCTGCGCTGGGTCTTCACATTGAAGACCACCTCATACCTGTTCATCGTTCCGCTCCTCGTCACCGCGGGTAAACCCCTCACCCTGGCCCGGGAGACCCTCGGACCGGCCGGTATGGCACGACTGGACCGGTTTCTGGGCCACGCACTGATGCGGGCGCTGAGCAACACCATCGTCGCCGCGCTGCTGGGCCTGGGAATCTTCACCCTCTTCCTGACACCGCTGTTCCACCCCCTGCGGACGGACCCGCTCTGGGACATGGCCCTGACCATACTCGTGCCGCTGACCGGGATGCTGATGGTCGTGCCCATCATCGAAGACGCGTCCTCCAAGACCGTCAGCGCGCTGATCATCGTCGAATTCATCTACGTGTTCATTGAACTCGTCGCCGACGCCGTGCCAGGGATCATGATGCGAATCAGCCCACAAATCCTGGACGGGGCAACCCAGGGACTCACCGGACATCCGGGCTGGCTGCCGGGACCGCTCCGGGACCAGCAGCTCGCCGGGGACCTCCTGTGGTTCCTGGCCACGGCGGGCCGGATCCTCGTCTCCGGGCAGGACACCTCCACTCTCGGACCCGCGCAGCTGTCGCGGCTTCGGTTGCAGGAATTCGGTTTCGTCTTCCAGACCTTCAACCTGCTCTCTGCACTGACGGCGGAGGAAAATGTCATGATGCCCCTGCTCACGGCAGGGGTGCCCCGGAAAGAGGCCCGGGCCAGAGCCCGGGCGGCGCTGGAACAGCTCCAGCTCGGGCACCGGTTGCGGAATCTGCCCCGGGACCTCTCCGGCGGGGAGAAGCAACGCGTGGCCATCGCCCGGTCCCTGGCGAATGACCCCCGGCTGATCCTCGCCGACGAACCAACGGCCAACCTGGACGCAAAGACCGGGCAGGACGTGACCCTGCTCCTGTGTGAGACGGCATGCCGGGAAAACAGGGCCGTCATCATCGTCAGCCATGACCAGCGGCTCCGCACGGCCGCTAAACGGGTCATCACCATCGAGGACGGGCGCCTCACCGCCGAAGAAGCAGGCGACCACAACCTGAATTGCCGGATGCACCCGAACGCGGCACCGGCATGAAGATGACTGATGAAGAACTGCTCGCAGCACTTGCCGACCCGGCCGAGGACCCGGCCCGGATGGAACGGATCGCCACGGAAATCGGAGCCGGATTTCATCTGCTCTCGGGCCGGTTCGGGAAAGCAGTGGCCGTGTTCGGATCTGCACGCCCCGGACCGGACGATCCCCGCTACGCAGCAGCCCGGATACTGGGGTCCCGCCTCGCCGCCGCGGGTTTCGCGGTCATCACCGGTGGAGGCCCGGGCCTGATGGAGGCGACCAACCGCGGCACCGTCGAAGCCGGCGGCACCTCTGTTGGTTTGGGCATCGAACTCCCGCATGAACAGTCACTGAACCCCTACCTGGATGTGTCCATGACCTTCCGGTACTTCTTCGCCCGGAAGCTCATGTTCATTCGGTACGCCTCGGCTTTCATCGTCCTTCCCGGGGGTTTCGGCACCCTTGACGAACTCTTTGAAGCCCGCACACTCGTCCAGACTGGCAAAATCCACGAATTCCCTGTGGTCCTGGTCGGCGCGGAACACTGGTCAGGGCTTATGGTCTGGATCCGGGACCGCCTCCAGAGCCCGGGATTCATCACTCCCGAGGATATCGGGCTCCTGCGGGTCACCGATGACATCGACGAAGCCATCGAGCTGATCCAGCGCTGCCACCTGCGTCAACGCGCCCTCTGACCCGGAAAAGGGATGAGGAACGGGCGGGTGACGGACATGTGCGGAGAGCCCCCGGCAAGGAAACGCCAGACGCTGGCCGCGACGACGTCCACGTCGCCGAGGCCGGAGGAGAACATGGTCCCGTTGCGTCCTGCAAGCCAAGCCTGAAGGCCAGAAAACACGGGCCCCGCGGCGGCGATCCAGAGTATCGTTGGTTCCTCGCGGCCAGCAGGGTCGCGCCGATCATGAGCCAGGCCAGGAACGCCGCCCGCTGTCCCGGCCAAGGACAGGAACAGCAGGACCGCGATGAACTGCGGGGTCCAACTTATCGCCGGCAGAGAATCCACGCACTCCCTATCGGACCTCCCGACTGGACAATGCTCGCGCCCGTCGTCGGCGTCGGTGTCTCGCTGTTCCTATCCGGGGAACGCCCGCCGCCGGGCGGTGGTCGGCATCGGACTGATTTTGGCCTCGCTCTGGCTAGTGCTCCCGGGACCTCCCAGGGGGACCGGCCAGGGCAAGGGGACTACGACTCCCCGAGGACTCTTGACGGCGGAAGCCCGCGGGAACGAGAGTGGACATAAGGGCACCAATGGGTCCAGATGGCAGCGAGGAAGCAGAGATGATGTTTTGGGGCGGGGACATGGGCGTCTTGGGGTACATCCTGATGGGCGTGAGCTTTGTGCTGTTCTGGGGTGCCATCATCACCGCCATCATCCTCTTCGCCCGATCCATGGGAGCCGGGAACCGGTATAAAGATGGCGGGCCCCGTTCAGGCGTCGCCGAGAATCTGCTCGCAGAACGTTTTGCCCGCGGTGAAATCGACGAGAACGAATACACAGCCCGTCTCACAGTGCTCCGCCGGGGCTGGGGAGCGTGACCGGCCGCCGTTTCCGGCAGGGGCAACCAAAGCGTGCGTGTTATCTTGCACTGAGGTCCGGTGTGGGTAACCGCAATTCGGGGGTGCGAGTGCCCGCTATGTCTGTGGACTGCCGAGAATGCTTTGTTTGCCAACATCAGACCCCATTTTCATGGCGTTCACACTAATTTTCGGGGGGTGATTATGGCTGCCATCGGGGAGTGGATTCTCGTGGCATGCGGATTGGCTGTGGCCGGCATCGGCTTCTTCTTCGCCGTCCTCCGGCCGCCGCTCCTGCCCGAGGACCGTCGCTACATCGACACGTCCGCACACGCCGCCGATACGGAGTCGCCGGGCCTGCTTCGTTGGCTCAGGTTGGTGTTCATTGTGATGGGGGGTTACATGGTGGCCACTGGTGTTTTGACCGTCAACATTGCCATGTCTGGCGTCCGAGAAGGCTCGACCGCCGCGCTGGTGGTTGCAGGGGTGGCCGGTGCTGCTTCGGTCGGCGTCATGGTCGTGGTCAATATCGTCCTTCGTTCGCACTTCCGGTGGCCGTTGGTGGCCCTGGGCGCGCTGTGGACCACCGCCGTGGTCCTATTGGCATTCGGCGCCTGATGGAGGGCAGTCGCGCGGCGTGGCGCACCGGTGCTATGCATCGAGGAGGCGTGCGGGCCGCCTGTCCGGGCTGAATCTTTATCCGGCTCAAGGCAGTTGAAACCGTCAGATTTCCCGGCCGACCCGGGCCGGTAGTCTTAAACGAAGACAGCCCAACGGAAGGAGGAAAGACCATGACAGCAAGCCTGTCCGCGCGCGCTGTGTCCTTCCTCCGCCGAGTGGCCCTGTTGGCCGGGATGCTGGCCCTCATCGCCGGGATTCTGGGCATGCGCATCATGACCGCGTCGTCCTGATGCGCTCGGACCCGCTGGACGTGCACATCGCCCTGCAGACCGGCAAAGGCACAGTGCGGAAGATGCGCCAGAACCTGGGTTGGGCCGTGGGGTACAACGCGATAGCGCTGCCCATCGCGGCAGGGGTCTTCGCGTTCGCCGGGGGCGTCCTCAGCCCGGAGATCGCGGCCCTGTCGAGGTCCGGTTCCCGCTTCCTGGTTACCGTCAACGCCCTCCTGCTTAAGAGGCTCCGGCTTCCCCGGCCGGAAACACCCGAGGCCACCACGGCGCGTGCTGCCCGGCCGCTGTCCCTGGTCGGGAACCGCTAGGCACGCCGCCATGGACCTCCGGCTCATCTCCCGCGTACTGTTCCTGCGCGCTGCGTGGCGCAGAAGGGACCACTGGGACGCCGCACGAATCACCGCCCACCAGGACCGCGCCCTGCAGGAACTGCGTCGTGCCGCCTACGCGGGCTCGGAGTTCTACCGGCGCCATCACGCCGGCCTTCACGACGCTCCGCTGCACCAGCTGCCGATCGTGACCAAGGCGGACCTGATGGACCACTTCGACGAGGCTGTTACCACACCGGACTTCAGGTTGGCGGATCTGGAGAGCCATCTGCGGTCCCTGACCGAGCACGGTGGAGACCCGGGGATGCCGTGGAAGGGCCGGTGGTGGGCGGCTGCGACGGCAGGGACCACTGGCCGGCGGGGAACGTTCGTCTGGAACCGCTCTGAGTGGGGGACTGTCCTGGCGTCCTATGCCCGGGCGAACGATTGGGCAGGGATCTCCGCCGGCCCCACCCGGCCCCTGAAAATGGCCCTCGTGAGCTCCCGCGTCCCCACACACCAGTCAGCCGTCGTCGGCGCCTCGCTGCGCTCCAAGCTCATACCGACCCTCCGCCTGGACGTCACCGCACCCATGGATGAGACGGTCGCAGCGCTCAACCGGTTCCGGCCCAGGGTCCTGGTCGGCTACGCCTCAGCACTCAAACCCCTCGCCGCTGAGCAGCGCGCCGGCAGGCTGCACATCTCACCCCAGGGCGTGATGTCCGCCTCCGAAGTGCTCAGCCCGCACACCGCCGCGGAACTGGAAGCGGCGTGGGGGAGCGCGCCCTTCGACGTGTACGCCGCCACCGAAACAGCCGGGATCGCCTCCCCGTGTACCTACCGGAACCGCCATGTCTATGAGGACCTGCTGATTATCGAACCCGTGGACCAGGACGGGAATCCAGTGTCGCAAGGGACAACCGGGGCAAAGCTCCTCGTCACAGTCCTGTTTTCGCGGACCCTGCCGCTGATCCGCTACGAAATGTCCGACACCGTGCGGCTGGGCGGACGAGATTGCCCCTGCGGACGCTCCTTCACTTTAATGGAGGACATCGAAGGCCGGATCGAAGACGTACTCCACCTGGCAGGCCAGGCCGGAAGCGTAGATGTCCACCCGATCGTGTTCCATCACGTTCTGGACCAAGCCGCCCTTGCCGGATGGCAGGTAATCCAGGAACCCTCCGGGCTGCGGGTACTCCTCGCGGGCCTCGCGCCCGGAGCGTCCATACAGGGAGTCCGGACGGCAGTAGGCGACGCCCTCACCGCGGCAGGAGTTGTGCCGACTGGTGTGGATGTACACCTGGTGGAACACCTTGAACGGACAGCACTGGGCAAGGCGCCCTTCGTGCGCGGGTTGAAGGGCCCGCGATGACAGAGTCACCAACCGCCGCTGCTGCTTTGCCGCCTTTTGACGCCGTTATATTTGATCTGAATGGCGTCGTCAAGGAAACGGCGGCTGTGCATGAGGCAGCATGGACCGAGCTCTACGAGGTGCTTAAAGATCCGCGGGTCCCACCAACGGCACGCAGGAACCCGTTCAACACCAGGGACTACCAGAAGTATGTCGACGGCAGAGGCCGCAACTCCGCCGCTGTTCTAGCAGCCGGGGGCCTGTCCCGAGCCTTTGACCTGGTCATCGATGGCGAGATTGCCCGGAAGCGGGGCTAGCCGGGAAACCAGACCCCGCATCGTTCCTTGAAGTGGTGCACCGGCTGCGCAGATAATGTTCTCGGGCACGATGACCGGCTTTGTCGCAGCCCCTTCGAGGCGGTCATCGATGGATTTCATGGACCGGTAGGGCAACGCGGAGGCGGCCATTGACGCGGCCTCGGCCCAGCCCGGCCGCATGGTTTCCGGGGTCAGGCACCGGGCCAACAGTGTTGCCGCATCCACAGCCTTGGTCGCGCGTCGTATGACGGCAGCGGGTCTCCCGGGACGGTCAGGTCTTATGCCTTCAATCTGCGGGACTTCTTCGCTTTTCTCGCACCGCGGCGGTGTTCACAGCAAGTTGATTGCTGCGGGATAGGCCACCGGGAATTGCATACCGGGCACCGTCCGGTCCTGCGCCGGGCATCGTCTGTGGCATCTGACCTGTGGCAGGACCTGTGACGGAAGCTTTGCGTCTGGCTACGCCGTTTGCCGTCGCGCCATTGCCTGCTGTTTTTCAGTTTTTCCCTGCCCGTATCGCGTGAGCCCACGAGGTTTATAGATTGACAGCACCGTGGTGACAACCAGCGCCAGCAGCGCAGCACCGGCATCAAACACGAGCTGGACCCGCATGCCGGTCATGTCCGCCGAACCCAGGGATGAAGATGCTGCGATTTCCGCCATTGAGGTAACGGGCTGCAGATGAACCAGCAGCAAGGCGCTGGCCACGGTGGTAATCATGAGCTTGATCAGCACCCAGTAGTGACGGAACAGAGATGTGGGGATGCCGAAGTTATGGGATGAGACTGTGGAGACACATCGCGGGGCAGTCCTGACCGCTATCTTGGACGCTGCCGCAACCCTGGTCGCCGGCCATTCGGCGGCTGCGGTGACGATGTCCGGTATCGCCCAGACGGCCGGTATCGGCCGCGCAACGCTCTATAAGTACTACCCGGATGTCGAGACGATCCTAGCGGCCTGGCATGAGCGTCAGGTCCATGCGCACCTGGAAGTCCTGACCCGGATTAGGGACAGCACGCGGGGCGCCCGCGAGCAGCTTGAAGCCGTGCTGGAGGCCTACGCCTTCCTCTCACACTCCGGGCACGGAGCAGCCGACGCCGTCGCCCTGCACCAAGGCGCACATATGGGCCCCGCCGAGCGCCACCTGTCGGGATTTCTGACAGAACTCCTGCGCCAGGGTGCGGAAGCCGGGGTATTCCGGGGGGACGTAGCCGCGGATGAACTCGCCGCGTTCTGCCTTCACGCCCTCGAAGCGTCCGCCGGCCTGACATCGCCGGAGGCCGTTCACCGGCTGGTCAAAGTCACCTTGGCCGGGCTCCACCCGGTGCCCTGAGTAGGCAGGTGTCCCCTGGGACCTGCGCCTGCAGGCATCCCGGGACCGACTGCTGCTGTCCACCCCGGGTCGTCAGTCTGGGCTTCGATCAAAGGTGAAGCCACAGGCGCACCGGTACATCAGCACGCCCCCGGACGGCTCCGGGGGGTGACTGACCGATGCCTCCGGGAAGAGAAGTACAGGCATTTTGTCGGCCGGGACCAGACGCATAGGCTCACCGCAATGCATGTGGGTGGCCAGCATTCGCCGCAGCTGCGGGTCGTCGACCGGGCTCCCGGACGCGGCACCTATCCCGGCCAAGGTGCCGCCGGCAGGAGGGATGGACCCCTGACGCGGGCCTGAGGGCTGCCTGGGTTTCATTTATTCCTTTCGACGGAAGATGGCGCCACGGTCGCCGAGCGATTCGTGGCGCTGGTCGCGCCCCCGACACGGATTAACGATTCGACTGGCACTTTCCTCCCCTTGGATGCTCCGGCGGCAGAGCTCAGGGACGCATTGGGGGTTGCCTTAAGGCCGGGATGCCGCCGGGCAGGCCTTCCCTCGGGTGCCGGATGTCGTTGGATCTCCGGTCACCGTTGGGTAGGGCCGTGGGGCAGGGTCAGCCGAGCGAGCCGAGAAGGTCGTTGCATGCCCTTTCGCAACGGCGGCAGGCCTCGGCGCAGAGCCGGCAGTGTTCATGCATGCCTGCGTGTTGTTCGTATTCCTCGGCGCAGGCCTTGCAGATGGTGGCGCAGGCCTGCAGCACCGCGCGGGAGACGTTGGCGTCATAGCCGGTGTGGCGGGAGAGGACGTTTGCAGTGGCCGCGCAGATGTCCGCACAGTCAAGATCGGTGCGGATGCATTTGGTCAACTCGGCGACCATGTCTTCGCCGAGGCAGGCATCAGCGCAGGCGGTACAGGCCTGTGAGCAGTCAAAGCACGCCGCAATGCATTCGGCGAGCATGTGCTGATCGATGCCGCCGAGATCCTTCGGGTACGCATCGAGCATCTTGTGGGTGCTTCCGTGTGTCATTTCTTTCTCTCTTTCCAATATTGAACGGGAGGAACCTGGTGCGGAGACCAGCTGATGTTTTCTGATGTGCCGGCTGTTTGGCTGATGTTCTTTCTCGGGCCTCCTTCTGATCGGCTGAAGGCAGGACCCAAAGGGCGGCCCGCACGCGGTGTCTACGCCAGCCAGGTCGAAGGGTGCCACTTGCCGGCCATATGGCCTGGCGTTCGCGCGGCCGGACGGGGAGAACGTGCGCTTTATGTCCGACTGACAGACAGTTGAGTTAGGGTTAGCGCCTGCCAGCTCAGCGGTGCTTGGGGCCTGTTGGCGATGTGGGATGCCGGGGGCCGGGCGCGCGGGCCAGCGGAATCCGGTATGAGCGTTCCTGACCTTGGCTGCGCCGCGTCGGTCACAGCAACAGGCCACGACCGTGGACTGACTGCCCGGGTGTCTCCGGTCTCGTGGCATCCTCTGCGCGGGCCCCCGCGGAGCACGTCGGAGGCGGATTGGGCTCCGACTGGGCTCACTCTGTTCGAACGTCCCCGAGGGTTCTCCTGTCCCCCGGGGATCGCAGTCTCGGGCTGGCGCTGTGCGGCGGCGCCAGGCCTGGGGTCTGACACGCCCACCACGTGTTCCTGTCCATCGCAGAAGGTAACTGGCCCGGCCGAAAGGAGGACGACCACGAGGCAGGAAAGGACAGCCCGCGGCGCCGCAAGCCTGCGGACCAGCAGTGGAAGCGTCGAACGTTGAAGGGCCATCTGGTCTCTCCTGAAGGCAAGTCCCGCCCAGCGTAACCTTCCGGTGCCCCGCCAGTCACCATGCCTGTCCCCTTAAGCCCAGAGCGCTTTTGATAACGGATTTGTAACTTAAGCCGACGCTTCGCTAAAGTTGGATAAGCACATACCCCCAACGGGTATGGATGTGACCGCTTCGCCAAACCCCGCCGGCGGTCCGTGAACCTGATCTTTCTCAGGCGGGGGCGGAGGACCCAACTTTGGTGCGTAATGATGCACCTTGGGGTGAAGCCGACCCTGTGACTGCGCGTCCTGATCGCGTCCTGCAGGGCAGCCGGACAGTCCACTCGTCCGAATCCGACAGCTAACTTCGCCGGCGCCGAGAGGACCGCTATCTTGCCTGCCCAGCCAAAACACGGCCGTCGCCGTGCCCTTCCGGCCGCTGCCTCACCACGCCGCCGTCCGTTTTTCCAGGAACCAACGTTCCGGCTACGCGGCCAGCAGTTCGGCCTAACAGCAGCCGTCACAGGAATGATTGCCCTCACTGCTCTGTCCGCGGCGCAGGCTGACTCCGGCAGCCGCGCTGCGGCCCAGGACAGGCCGGCGGCCGTGGCAGCCGCGGCTCCGGAAGCAGCGGTTACGGCAGCAGCTGACACTGTTCTTACCTTTGACCGCCCGGAGGTGACCTCCCAGCCGGCGCCTGCGCCCGTTGCCCCGGCGCAGTCCGCGGGGGCGGTTAAGGCACCCGAGGCTGCCCCCGAGCCCGTGCCGGCATCCCCATCCACGGGGTTGCGTTCCCCGCTCGCGTCGATTAACGTCAGTTCCCCTTTCGGCTTCAGGATCAGCCCGATCACCGGGGCCGTGGGGGAAATGCACACCGGGATCGATCTGACCGGGGCGTGCTCGACGGCGGTCTTCGCCGCCGGTTCCGGCACTGTCACCGAGGCCGGCTGGAGCCCGTACGGTGGCGGCAACCGGATCGTCGTTGATCACGGCAACGGGCTGAAGACCACTTACAACCACCTGGCCAGCATCGGTGTCTCCCTCGGACAGGCCGTGGTTCAGGGCCAGCAGATTGCAGGGGTAGGCACAACCGGTGCCTCCACCGGCTGCCACCTTCACTTCGAGGTCATGGTCAACGGCCAGACCGTCGACCCGGCTGCCTTCATCTAAGAGGCCCGGCCCGCAGCCTTTTAGATGGCTGCGCTGACTGCTTGCGCGTGAAGGCGGCAGCCGCGCGATGAAGCGGTACAGTTGCGGGTGCGTCCTGCACCCTGTTTTTGACTTTCCTGATGGACCTGCGCTCACTGCCAGTCAGGGTTCCAGACCCGGGCGGATAACGCAGGAAGGCCGTCTGCGGGCGCCCACATATCGAGCCGGACAAAGGACTATACAGTGCAAATCCCGATGGCAGCCGCAGGCCTGTACGCCCTGGCCACGACGCCGGCCCCGGGTCCCGGGAACGAAGGGCTGAGGCCAGGGCTGGATGCGGATCAGGTAACTCCCGGATTCCTGGGTTTCGCGATGACGGCGTTCATGGTCATCGCAGTTGTCCTGCTCATGGTTTCCATGACCAGGCGAATCCGGCGCGTGCGATACCGGGCGCAGTTTGAGCAAGGAAGCGAACCCGTTTCGGCAGGGACGGACGACAACGCCCCCAGCCAGCATGGGATCAACAGACCCGAGGCGACCAACGGAACCGGACGGGGCGGCGAAAGCCCCGGACGGGACTGAGGCCGCGGCTCCCGCGGCAGGCTAAGTCGTCCAGGTCCTCGGTGGTTCCCGCTGATCACCTGGCCGTGAAGGCTATGGCGGACATAGCCCCGGCCGGGGGACATTGAGTGGCGATGTCCGCCGCCCTATTGTCCCTGGGAGCCGTCGCGTGGATTTTTTAGTCAAACGGTTGCTCCGGGTGTGCCCCGGTCCACACCCGGTACCTGTCTCCTCCTATAGGGCTCATCTTCCTATTCCTCTCCTGAAGGACCTTTGCTAGACCAGCCACGGAGACGCTCTGGACTTCCGACGCATGTCCGGAAGGCCCTGCCGCCTGGGTCCACTTGGTTTCCGGTCGCTGACCGCTAACCCGGTGCCACGGCTCCTGTAATGAGGGATTTGAGGATGCTCTGGTCGGCCAGGCCCAGGATCCGCGCCGCGACTCTGCCTTCTCTGTCCAGAACGAGTGTGGAAGGGACAGCCTGGGGTGGAACGTACTGGGACATGGCCAGCAGGATGCCCCCGTCTTTGTCGTGCATGCTGGGGTAGGTGACGCCGAAGGTCCGTTCGAATGCGGCGGCGGTAGGTTCCTCATCACGGATGTTCACGCCGAAGAAAGAGACGCCTTGTGTTTTGAACTCCCTCGATAGCGCCTCCAGCCGTGGAGCTTCGAGCCTGCACGGCGCACACGCGGCGTACCAGAAGTTCAGGACGATCACTTTTCCGGCCCAGTCGCGGGAGTTCACGGCTGTCCCGTCGTACAGTTGCCCCGTCAGCACCACCGGGGGTTTCCGTTCGGCTGCAGCATATTCGGTGACGGAGCCGTCCCCGGCGATGTAGTTTTTGTTGTCACCGGCGCTGGCCTGCCGGGCGAGGGTATCCGTGGAGCCGCAGCCCGCGAGCAAGGGCAGGCCAAGACCAAGTATTCCCAGGGAGAGAAGACGGCGGCGGGGTAACCCGGCCCTTTGCACGGGTCCTGGGGCAGCGGGTGGGGCCGTCGAGGGGCGGAACTCATGCATGATTTGTCCTTTGATAAAGGCCGATGCGAAGTTGAATGGGGTCGCGGAAACGTGGGACCCGCAGGGCAGCGGTTGCGGCGGTCGCCGGTGTTCTCGAATGTCAGTTCTCAGGCTCGTCAGGGCGTCTGCTGAATGGGACACCGTGATCGGCCTGAGCGTGGCGTGTTCCATCTCCGTGTCCCTAAGTGCCAATAAAGCGATGGGGAGCGGGAGTAGGGGAGCGGGCTTTGCGCATCACTGCTGCCCCCCGGTTGTGCGTGGTCCGTGCAGGTGTTCGTGGTTCGGCGCCTCCAGCTGGGCGTCGGTGAGGCTGTCGAAGGAGCTCGCTTCGTTCCGGTCGCTGCGTGCGAAACGGACGAACATGAGGATGATCAGGGGCACGTCGACATGAGGGTCCCGATCATGGACAACAGGGTTGTCTTTCCCGACCCGGAGGGCCCCATCACGAGCACAATGTCCCCGGCATCAACGCTGAGGGAGACGTGGTCCACGGCGGTCACCGCCGTGTGGCCGGCCCCGAAGGTCTTGGACACGTCTTCGACCGAGACGACGTTCATGCCCGGAACACTTCCGCCGGGTCAATGCGGGCCAGCCGGCGGACCGGCAGCAGCGAGGACACCACCGCCATGACCAGGGTGACGCCGAAAATCCAGGCGGCATCGAGCCACCTAATTTCCGTGATGAACTCCGGGACATAGATTCCCGCGGCGGAGCTGACGACCAGGGCCAGAACCGCACCGACGAGGTACCCGAGCACGGCCGCGGCGACCGCCTGCTCCACCACGACGGTGTAGAGCTGGCGGTTGCTCACCCCGATGGCCTTCAGAACCCCGTACTCGCGGGCTTTTTCGATGGTCGAGGTGAAGATGGTCAGGCCGATCACGGTCATGCCCACCGCGATTCCGATCAGCAGCAGGACCAGGATGATCGGCAGGAACGTGTCACGGACGATGTTCGTATTGTTTTCCACGAACCTGTCCTTGGTGATGGCATCGACCGCCGGGTCGGCTTCGATCCGGGACGCGACGCCGGCAGCGTCCGCGTTCGCTTTCAGTGTGACGAGGAAGAAGTTGGTCGCTCCGGGCAGTTGGAGGATGCTTTCGGCGTCGTCTTTGGTGGCGAACGCGAAGGAGAAGCTGAGGATGTAGCCGCCCTCGGAATAGCCGGCGACTTTCAGTTCCCTGCCGGCGACCGGGATGGTGTCCCCGATCCGGATGTTCTCGCTGCGTCCGACCACCCCGTCAATGATGATTTCGCCCTTGTCCGGGACGGCCTTGCCCTCGACCACCCGGGCGGGCGCTCCGACGTTGTTCTCCGTGTCGTCGGCAATAACGTAGAGGTTGATGTCCTTGCCGTTGTGCGCGAACGCCACACGGCGCCCGCTGAACGGTTTGGCCGAGGCAACCCCCTCAATGGCGGTGAGCTTTTCCCTGACGATCAGGGGCAGCACCGATGGGGTATGGAACATGTCCGTCGCGCCGGTCTGGGTAATCCAGTAATCGGCCGGCACGGTCCGGATGTATTCGCCGATCTTGTTGCTCCAGCCCTGGTACAGGCCCTGGATGCTCATGATCAGCAGCACGCTGAAAGCCACCCCGCCGACGCTGATCAGGAGCCGGGTCTTTTCCTGGAGCAGGTTCTTTATGGCCAAGAACAGCATGGCACCACTTCCCGGGTTGTATCCGGCCGCCCGGGCATTACAGCCCCTCCTGCGGTGTCCGCCCTCGACTGCCGGCGGTCCGCCGTCCGAAGCGAGGGACGAACCCGAGGACCTGGCGCCGGTAGGCGGCATACTCGTCACCGAACTCAGCCTCGACCATCCGTTCTTCCTTCCGGTCCAGGCGCAGGTACACGATGACCAGGACCGGGAACATGAGAAGGGTCAGCAGCGTGGGCCATTGCAGCAGGAACCCGGCCATGATGGTCAGGAACCCCAAGTATTGGGGGTGGCGCAGCCTTGCGTAGACACCGGTCACCGCCAGCCGGTGGTCCCGCTGGGCCGCGAAGAGGACCTGCCAAGACACGTATAGCAGGATGAACCCGGCCGCGATCAGCACGTTGCTCAAAATGTGCAGCGGGCTCAGGTGCGGATCCCCCTGCCAGCCGGTGAGATCCTGCCACAAATGACCCGAGTTGTGATTCAGGAGATCCCCACCCGGCATCCGGTTACCCAGCCATCCCGAGAGCAGGTAGATCGTCAGCGGGAAACCGTACATTTCGGTGAACAGCGCCACGATGAACGCCGAAAATCCGCCCAGCGCCCGCCAGTCCAGTTTCGTTCTGGGACGGACGAAACTGAACGCAAAAATGATGAACACGGCCGAATTGATGATCACCAGCCCCCACAGGTCATACCCGTAATCAGTGGACATGGCCGGCACCTCCTCCGGGCCCTGGCCGGGCAGGCCCTCCCCGGGCCTCCTGCCCGCCGTGCCCCTGATGGGAGCTGCCGTGTCCGCCGTGGCTTCCATGCCCGAACATACAAAAGCTCATCACCAGCACCACACCCAGATAGGGCAGTGCATCCAGGACATGGAGCCAGTGGTTGGTGATGAGGTAGATCGCCGCTGCGGTGATGAGGACTATCAGCAGCGTCTGTGTCCAGGGCTGTAATGGGCCGCGGGACGGAATCGGGCGGCGTGCTTCAGGGAGACGCGGATCAGGAAGACTGCTCATTCCTTGAGTGTTGACCCGCCGGGCCCTGTCCGCAAGGGCCTGACGGCCCCGAAGCCCACCGGAGGCCGACGCTGTGGGACCATTGCATATAATACCCCTAGGGGGTATTATATGGGTGTTGTCAGTGACGTGGTTTGTCCAGGCCCCCGGGCCGTTACAGCCGTTCATCCCCAACAGCCCCCCCCTTTACATCCACCCTCTCGAAGGAAAACTGACATGTGTGGAACCACCGAATCACGAACCCAACTCCCCCTGGCCTCCGCCGCACAGCACGGCTCCAGCTGCTGCTCCCCCGCCGCAGACACCCAGGCCGGGGCTTCGGCGACAGTCAAGGCGGAGCTCCACGCTTCCGGTGCGCAGTACGGCGTGGACGGGTTGACCTGCGGACATTGCGTTCAGACCGTTGAGAAGGCTGTGTCCGGCGTATCAGGGGTCCAGACCGCAACCGTCGATCTCGTCCCGGGCGGCACGTCCCGGCTGACCGTCACGGGCACTGCCGCCCGGGAGGCCCTGGCCGAGGCAGTCCGGTCCTCCGGCTATGCCCTGGCCGGCGCGAAGTAGCCATCCAATGGTTGGCTGACAGAGGGAGGCCCGGCTTTCCCGGGCCTCCGTGCTCCTTTGGCTTACCTGTTGGGTGTCAGTGGCCCGCAGTGTGGTCACCGGTATGGTCCACCGTGGGTACCGGGCCGGGGTTCACATCCCCCCCTGTGCCGCTGATGGCCGGGCCGATGACGAACGCGGACAACGAGAACATGGCCACGAAGACCAGCAGCCCCAGCACCGGGGCAATCCAGCTGCCGAACCGCCGGTAGAGGCGGATTAGCATGGGAATGGACGCCAGAAGCCCCAGTGCCCCGAACAGTACGGTGCCGCCGGATCCCGCGACCAGGGCGGTCCCGGCCAGCAGCCCGATATGGTGCAGGACGTGCGGCAGGAGCCCCATGATCAGGCCGACCGCGCCGACCAGCGTGTGCCACAGTGCGTGGAGCCTGCCCCTAAAGGTACGCGCTGCCGGAACCGATTCTCCGTGACCGGTGCCGGCGGCCGGATGCAGGTGGGAGGAATGGTCAGCTGTCACGGTCTCTGCTTCCCGGCGGCGTGAGGCATCCGGCCGGTCACCGGATTGCTCATACCTCACCACTGGTGAGCGACCGGACTACGAGCACCGGGCAAGTCGAATGATGAACGACCTGCGTGGACACGGAGCCGAGCAGCAACCCGGTGAATCCTCCGAGGCCGCGGGAACCCACCACCACCAGGTCGGCGTTCTCGGCCGCCTTCAGGAGCACGCCGGCCGTGCTGCCCTGGACAACATCACCGCTCACAGTCACTCCCCCGCTGTCCACCCGACTCAAGGCGTCGTCCTGAAGCCTGTGGGCGGCCTGTGGAAAGATCTCCGGATCATGGACCAGGCCTTCCATCCCGACCGTCACGGGCGGGTACTGCCAAGCAGTCACGGCCTGAACTTCTCCGTGGCGCAGCCGCGCCTCAGCGACTGCCCATTCCAGTGCGAAGCGCGAGGGGGCAGACCCGTCCACCCCCACCACGACCCTGAACACTTCGTCGCCGCCCATGAGCACCGCCTTCCACCAGGTTCTTCACAATGTTGCCCTCAGTGTGTCCCCCACGTGATTCTCACCGCAAGGGCCGAAGTTCCCGACAGCAACCGCACAGCGGCCGGCAGGCTCCAGGGCCATAGCGCAGTCAACCACAGTTCCACTCTCCGCGGCGGGTTGGCCGGATTCAGGCGGTTTCGAGTTCCTTCAGGGCTGCGAGGAGCCTGCGATCGGCGTCCGTGGCGACTTCGGAGACGGCAGGGGCGTCGCTGAGCTCCACCATGGTCTGCGGGTCGATGGTCTGGATGACGGTGGTGCCGGTGTCTGGCCCACGCCTGATGACGACGTTGCAGGGCAGCAGCAATCCCATGTCCGGGTCCGCGGCGAGAGCTTTCTGCGCCAAGGCTGGATTGCAGACGCCCAGGATGAGATAGTCGCCCAGGCCCTGCCCTGCGTCGGACCCGAGCTTGGCCTCGAAGGTGGCGCGGACATCGATTTCGGACAGCACGCCGAAGCCTTGCCCGGAGAGGGCTTCACGGGTCCGGGTTACTGCTTCGGCGTAGGGCAGGGCGACGGTGATGGTGTGTGCGTAGCTCATTGTTGTGCTCCTTCATCGCTGTTCTCATTTATGCAAAGGGCTTCGGGGTCGCCGTGCTACCGGGCTTCGATCAGGCCCATCATGCCGTTGTCCTCGTGGTCGAGGATGTGGCAGTGGTAGACGGTTTTGCCGGTGAAGTCATCGAAGGCGACCCGGACCCGGACGCTGCTGCGGGCCTGGACGTTGACCACGTCCTGCCACACGGGAGTGTCCACGGGCCGGCCTGCCTGTTCGAGAATCTGCATTGGCCACACGTGCAGGTGCACGGGGTGGTCCATCGGGCTCGTGTTCCTCAGGGTCCATTCCTCGACGGCGCCGACGGGGACGGTGGTGTCGACCCGGGCGGGGTCGAACGGCCTGCCGTTGATGGTGAAGCTCATCATCCCCGACCCCGCCCCACCGCCCATACCCATGCCCTGGGCGCCGCTGTTCATGCCCATGGCGAAGACCAGTTCCCGGTGCGCGGTCACAGCCACAGTCCGGAGATCCCGCGGTGCCGGCTGGGCCGGAACCGGTCCTACTGCGGCAGCCGGCGCGCCAGCAACGGCCAGGGTGGCCAGGACGGTCCCGTCCGGCCCGGGCGGGGGTTGCCCGCCTCCGTTGTTGCCGCCCATCATGGATCCTATACTGCCCCTGTCCACGGGCAGGGTGCGCAGCACGGCCGCACCCTCCGCCGCGGTGACCAGCAGGTCCGCCCGGTTGCCGGGGGCCAGCAGCACCTCCTCAACGTACCGGGGTTCCTGGTAGCGGCCCGAATCCACACCCAACAACTGCAGGAACTGGCCGTCCAGGCGCAGTTTCAGATACCGGGCAGTGCAGGCATTGATGATCCTCCACCGTTCACGATCTCCGGGCCGGGCGGCCAGTTCCGGGTTCAGCTGCCCGTTGACCAGGATCAGGCTCCCTTCCCGGCCCATCATTTTCTCCATCGCCGAGACGGCGGCGATGGAACCGCCACCGTCTAGGGAAATGTCAGAGATGACCAGGACCCGTTCCCTGCTGACCGGTACGGGCTGGGGGTCCTGGACGATGATCGCCCCGTACAGGCCGCCGAAGATCTGATCGGCCACGCTGCCGTGGCGGTGCGGGTGGTACCAGTACACGCCCGGCGGATGGTGTGCTGGCAGGCGGTACTCATAATCAAAAGACGTTCCCGGGTCAACCGAGACCAGCACGTTGTCGCTGTTGCCCTCGGGGGAGACGTGCAGGCCGTGGACGTGCAGGTTGGTCGGGCCCTCCAGCCGGTTCTCCAAGGCCACGTTCACCCGGTCCCCGGCCTTCAGGAACAGGGTGGGCCCGGGCAGGGACCCGTTATAGGAGAAGACGCTGGCGTCCCTGCCCGCCACCCGCACCCGGCCCTGGGCTGCTGACAGTTTCACCTGAAGGTGACCATCTGCACTGTGCAGGGCCTGCGGCTCACTGAGGTCCTGCCCGCCGGCAGCCTGAAACACGGCGCCCGTGCCCTGGCCCCACAGCAGGCCTGCCGCGCCCGTCACGCTCGCCACCGCCCCCGCACCTCCCAGGAACAGTGCACTGCGACGACTCAAAGGCTGCATCATGCATCGTCCCCGAGGACCTTGAGCCGTTCACGGTATTCTTCCGTGCTCAACTCTCCCCGGGCGTACCGTTCGTCCAGGATCCGGCGGCCCGCACCGGCGCCCGAAGCGGGCCCGGCCGTGCCGGGGCCCGCCCCGCGGCCGGTTCCGCCACGATTCATACCGCCGTAGAAGAACCGCGCGGCAAGGATCACCAGCAGCACGATACCGAGAATCAGAAGCCCCCAGAACAGCCAGGTCCAGCCCATCATCGAACCATATCCGCCCATCATTTTCCTTCTCCGTTCCTATGGCATCGGCTTCTATCCCGCCGCCCGCCCCCGGGAGCCGCGGCAGTTCGTGGCGGGGCCGGTGCAACGATGGCGAGCAATGACGCCGCCGTATCGGACCCTAAGGTCCAGGCCACAACCGGAGCGGGTCACACCTGCTCCCTCCGTGGGCTGGTTTTTCGGTGGTTGCGGCTCAGGCGAGGGACAGGAAGAGTTTTTCCAGGTCTTTCTTGTCCATGCTGGCATCTTCCCGGGTGATGCACTGCTCCAGGCCGGTGGCGATGATGGCGAATCCTGCCCGGTCCAAAGCCTTCGAGACCGCTGCGAGCTGGGTGACAATGTCTTTGCAGTCGCGGCCCTCTTCCAGCATCCGGGTGACGGCGGCGAGTTGTCCCTGGGCGCGCTTGAGGCGGTTGATAACCGGGGCGAGTTCTGTCGAATCAAGTTCCATGGCGGACTCCAGAGCTAGGCGGTGCTACCAACAATATACCCGTGCGGGTATAACGGCCAGCGCTGGGGCGCCTGCACCCGGGCGGCCGTCGACCGCTCGCAGGATACCCCGATGGGTATCCTCGCGTATTGGACGGCCCCCCGGAAACTCCACCATTGCCTTCACGACGGAGAGGCCCATGCTTATTGAGCGGTCGTCCTTATCTGGACCATGCTGCACGCCCGCTTCCCCGGCATCCCAAACCCGAGCGCAGCTAGGAACACCATGGATACGAACAGCAGGATCGAACAGGAAATCCCGGGCACCCATGACCGGCGAAGTGTTCATGCGGGATCAGCGCTGCCCAACCAGCACTCGAGGTTCCCTCAAAGACTCTCCTCGTCCTCCGGGAACCGGGCACAGTGAGACATGCCGAAGATCACGATAATGACCGAGGTCCTTGTGACAAGGATTTGAGGTTCCGCGCAACCGGCCGGGGTAGGATCGCTGCAGAGGGCGAAACCTACTAGTTCTTTTTCGCGATGAACACGGGGTGGGCAAAAGTGCGTCATTCGATGCGACAGCACCAGGCCTTTTCCAACGTGGCCACAATCACCGCGGTCCTATCGTTCCTCCTCGCCGTAACGGGCATTCTTGACCTGCCGATGACGTCTTCGCCAGCAACCGGACCTGGCGCTGTATCGCACACCATCGCGTCGTCCCGCACGGAAGCCGCTGAAGGCGTGAGCCTTCGCTACATCCTGTCCGGTGACACAGTTGTCGCTGCGAATAAGGCACCGGGGAGACAACCGGTTCCGTCCCGTACTGGACACTGCCCCATGAACCTGGGCTTGTCGGTGGCCTGCCCTGATGTGCTGTCGTCTGCCGTCCTTGCCGCATCAGTCCCGGGATCTCCCGGCAGCGCCCCGCCTGCCGATACGGCAGCACAGCCAGCCGGGGCGCTGCCCGAGGTTCCCGGGGCACCCCTGCACCCTGTATCGCTCATCCGGCTGTCCATCAGCCGCGTATAGGATACCCCTGCCGTCCGGACTTTTGATCGGGGGCGTCGACGTCCCGCCACTGTGTCCACGCATCTGGAGCGGACGCACTCCGGAACTAACCAGGCCGTCAGATCGGGAAACCTCATTTCCAGGCCTGTCACCACCGCTAATACCCGGCCTGCGCGCCACGAGAGCGACGGCTGGACACTTCTTCAACCGCTTTATCGAGCCCTGAGAGGAATTTCTGTCATGAGTAATAGGACACAAACCGCGGTCATGGAGGTGGCAGGTGTCCATTGGGCCTCGTCCAAGAGCATCGCCGAAGCCACGCTCTCCCGCCGGCCGGGCGTGCTCAGCGTGGAAGCGAATCCGGTCTCGCAGACCGCGAACGTCACGTTCGACCCAGACAAGACCTCCATCGCCGAGCTGGCCAGCTGGGTACGGAAATGCGGCTACCACTGCGCCGGGCTCTCCGTCCCGGACCACATCTGCGATCCCATGGCCGGCGTCAGCCCGGCCCCGTCGAAGGATCAGGGCCATACTCACGATGACCACACCGCCATGTCCCATGCCGGTCATCCCGGGCACGGCACGATAGCCGCCAAGGAACCCCAGGCCCACGCCGGGCACAGCGGGCCGGTCACTAGGAATGCGCAGGAGGTCATGGGTCATGGCGGCGGCCACGGCGGCATGTCGATGGCTTCCATGGTGCGTGACATGCGCAACCGGTTCGTTGTGGCAGCCACACTCTCGGTGCCGATTACCCTCTGGTCACCGATTGGCAGGGATGTCTTCGGGTTCACGGTCCCGGCCCCCTTCGGGTTGCGGGACGACGTCTTTGCTCTGGTTCTGTCTCTGCCGGTCATTTTCTATGCGGGCTGGATCTTCTTCGACGGCGCCTACCGGGCGCTGCGTGCCCGGACCCTGGACATGATGGTCCTCGTCGCCGTCGGTGTCGGGGCCGGCTGGGTCTACAGCCTGGTCGTCACACTGACCGGCGGCGGAGACGTTTTCTACGAAGCGGCCACCGTTCTGGCCAGCTTCGTCCTGTTGGGACACTGGTTTGAAATGCGCGCACGGGGCGGGGCCAACGACGCCATCCGGACGCTGCTGGAACTGGCCCCGGCCAAGGCACTGGTGATCCGGAACGGGGAACCGGTGGAAGTCCCCACCTCCGAGGTCATGCCCGGGGACCTGCTGCTGGTGCGCCCGGGGTCAAAAATCCCCACGGACGGTACCGTCGAAGACGGCGAATCCGATATCGATGAGTCCATGGTCACCGGAGAAAGCCTGCCGGTGGCCAAGAGCGTTGGCTCCAAAGTCATCGGCGCCACCGTCAACACCACAGGAACGCTAAGGGTCCGCGCCACCAAGGTCGGCGCGGACACAGCCTTGGCACAGATCGTCGCCCTGGTCCAGGAAGCCCAGAACTCCAAAGCCCCAGGGCAGCGCCTTGCCGACCGGGCAGCGTTCTGGCTCGTCCTTGTCGCACTCATCGGCGGCAGTGCCACCTTCGCGGTGTGGCTGCTGACCGGTGCCAGCCTCCAGACCGCATTGCTCTTTGGCATCACGGTTGTTGTCATCACCTGCCCTGACGCGCTGGGCCTGGCTACCCCCACGGCGATCATGGTCGGCACCGGCCTGGGCGCCAAGCGGGGCATTTTGTTCAAGAACGCCACCGCACTGGAAACGGCTGCCCGTATCGAAGCCGTTGTCATGGACAAGACCGGCACCCTGACCCAGGGCAAGCCGGAAGTCACCGACTTCATCGCCGTCGGCATCGACGAGGAGGAACTGCTTGCCCTTGTGGCCGCCGTGGAACGCGAATCCGAGCACCCCCTCGCCGCCGCCGTCGTCAACCATGCCGTGGGCAGGGGCGTACCCACACTGGAGGCCACGGAGTTTCGCAATGTTCCCGGCCACGGCGCCGGAGCGACGGTCCGGGGACGCCAGGTGTTTGTGGGCAACCGCAAGCTTATGGCCGCGCAGGGCATTGACATCGGCCCTGTGGCCGAGAAGCGGCAGGAACTGGCGTCAACGGGGCGAACGGCGGTCCTGGTGGCCGTGGACGGCCGGGCGGCAGGGGTTATCGCCCTTGCCGACGCAGTCCGCGCGACGGCAGCTGCGGCTGTCGCGGCGATGCACGAAGCCGGCATCGAAGTCATCATGCTCACCGGTGACAACGAGGCAACCGCCCAGCGCATCGCCTCGCAACTGAACATCGACACCGTCATCGCCGAGGTGCTGCCCGGGGACAAGACAGCAAAGATCGCAGAACTGCAGGCAGCGGGCAAGCGGGTCGCCATGGTCGGGGACGGCGTCAACGACGCCCCGGCACTGGCCCAGGCTGACCTGGGCATCGCGATCGGGGCGGGGACGGATGTGGCCATCGAGACCGCCGATGTTGTCCTGATGCGCTCGGATCCGCTGGATGTTCCCATCGCCCTGCGCATCGGCAAGGGAACGCTGCGCAAGATGCGGCAGAACCTGGGCTGGGCCATCGGTTACAACGTCATCGCCCTGCCCATCGCTGCCGGCGTCTTCTTCACCTCCCTGGGCATCAGGCTCAGCCCGGAAATCGCTGCGATCTCGATGTCCGGCTCCAGCGTCATTGTCGCCGTGAACGCGTTGCTGCTCAAGCGACTTCGCCTGCCGGAGCAGGGAGAGGCCACCGGCCGCACGATCAAGACTGAACCTGCCCCGGAGCCAAGCGGCGTCCGCTAAAGCCGCCCTGCGGCGCGTCCCCGTTACTTTCACCGACAGGCAGGACCTCCCATGAGAGACGATCAGCTTCCGCAAGCCCGGGAACCCGTGCTCAGCCCCGACCAGCTGGACCGCGTCCATGCCTGGTGGCGTGCGGCGAATTATCTGTCCGTGGGACAGATCTACCTCATGGACAACCCGCTGCTGCGCGAGCCGCTGCGCCCGGAGCACATCAAACCCCGGCTGCTGGGGCACTGGGGGACCACCCCAGGCCTGAATTTCATTTACGCCCACCTGAACCGGGCCATCATGGACCGGGACCTGGACATGATCTACATCATGGGCCCCGGCCACGGCGGACCGGGGCCGGTGGCGTCGGCCTGGCTGGAAGGCACCTACAGCGAAACATACCCGGATATTTCCCTGGACCTCGCCGGGATGAAGCGGCTGTTCCGCCAGTTCTCTTTTCCCGGCGGCATCCCCAGCCATGTGGCCCCGGAGACACCGGGATCCATCCACGAGGGCGGGGAGCTCGGCTACGCGCTCTCGCACGCCTACGGCGCAGCATTCGATAACCCTGACCTCATCGTGGCGGCCGTGATCGGTGACGGGGAAGCAGAGACGGGCCCGCTGGCCGCGAGCTGGCACTCCAACAAATTCGTGAACCCGGCCCGGGACGGCACCGTCCTGCCGATCCTGCACCTGAACGGCTACAAGATCGCCAACCCCACAGTCCTGGACCGGATCAGCCCTGAGGAACTGGACGCCCTGTTGCGCGGGTACGGCCACACCCCGTATTACGTGGAAGGCTCCGACCCGGAACAGATGCATCAGGACTTCGCCCGGACCCTGGATACCTGCCTCGACGAGATCCGTGAGATTAAGCGCGGCGCCCGTGAGGACGGCCGGACGGACCGGCCCCGCTGGCCCATGATCGTCCTGCGCTCTCCCAAGGGCTGGACGGGACCGGCTGAAGTGGACGGGCTGAAGGTGGAGGGAAGCTGGCGTTCACACCAGGTGCCCTTCACCCAGGCCCGCGAAAACGACAGCCACCGCGCAGTGCTGGAGAAGTGGCTGCGCAGCTACCGCCCCGAGGAACTCTTCGACGACGCGGGGGCTCCGGTGGAGGCGGTCGGCGGGTTGCATCCGGCCGGGGAGCGGCGCATGAGCGCGAACCCGCACGCTAACGGGGGGCTGTTGCTGCGCGACCTGCGGATGCCCGCCTTCGCCGAATATGCCGTGCCCGTGGCCCACCCCGGGACCGGGGCCGTGGAATCCACCCGGGTCCTGGGCACATTCCTGCGGGACATCATGGCTGCGAACATGGACAATTTCCGGGTCTTCGCCCCGGACGAAAACAACTCCAACCGGCTGGGGGACATATTCGACGCGACCGACCGGGCCTGGAATGCCCGGACCGTTCCAGAGGACGACCATCTCGCCCGCGACGGTCGGGTCATGGAAATCCTCTCCGAACACACCTGCCAGGGCTGGCTGGAAGGCTACCTGCTTTCGGGCCGGCATGGATTCTTTTCCTGCTACGAGGCGTTCATCCACATCGTTGACTCGATGTTCAACCAGCACGCCAAGTGGCTGACAACGACCAACGACATCCCGTGGCGCCGCCCGGTCGCTTCCCTGAACTACCTGCTGACCTCCCATGTGTGGCGGCAGGACAACAACGGGTTTTCCCACCAGGACCCCGGGTTCATCGACCATGTGATCAACAAGAAGACCGACGTCATCCGCGTCTACCTGCCGCCGGACGCCAACACGCTCCTGTCCGTGGCCGACCACTGCCTGCGCAGTCGCCAGTACGTCAACGTCATTGTCGCCGGAAAGCAGCCGCAACTGCAGTACCTGGACATGCAGCAGGCGATCGTGCACTGCACCAAAGGCATCGGGATCTGGGACTGGGCCAGTTCGGATGCGGACGGGGAACCCGACGTGGTCATGGGCTGCGCCGGTGATGTGCCCACAATGGAGACCCTGGCCGCCGTCGACATCCTCCGCGGGCGGTTCCCGGATCTGAAGATCCGGGTGGTCAACGTTGTTGACCTTATGCGCCTGCAGGATGACACGGAACATCCCCATGGCCTGTCCGGGCGGGACTTCGATGCCCTGTTCACCGCGGACAAACCGGTGATCTTCGCCTACCACGGCTACCCGTGGCTGATACACCGGCTCACCTACCGCCGGACGAACCACGGCAACATCCATGTCCGCGGCTACAAGGAGGAAGGCACCACCACGACCCCGTTCGATATGTGCGTGCTCAACCAGCTCGACCGGTTCAACCTTGCCATCGACGTCATCGACCGGGTGCCCCGCCTCAAGGACGTTTCGGCGCACATCCGGGAGGAACTCAAGAACAAGCTCATCGAGCACCGGCAGTACATCCGCGCCTACGGCGAAGACATGCCGGAAATCCGGAACTGGGAGTGGACGTCCGCACCGGGTCCCGCCAACAACCCGGCTGATGAAGTAGCGGAACCGGCGTAGCATGGCGCAGGTCCATGCGGGCGGCGGCCGCCCATCCAGTGATTCCCGGCATGGCGCAGCATTGCCGTATCAGGCGGTGCTGTTCGATATGGACGGAGTTGTCACACAGACCGCCGGCGTGCACGCGGCAGCCTGGAAGCAACTCTTCGACTCCGTCCTTCAGGACCCCCGGCTCGCCGGGCGCCCAAGGACGGATCCGTTCGACGAGGACGCGGACTACCGGCGGTACGTCGATGGCCGGCAGCGCGAGGAAGGAGTCACCGCCTTCTTGGCCTCCCGCGGCGCCCGGCTTCCCGCCGGGCGGCCGGATGACGGGCCGGATGTCTGGTCCGTCCATGGACTCGGCGCCCGCAAGAACGCCCTGTTCCTCGAGGCCGTGACGCGCAATGGCATCCGGGCCTACCCCGGGACCAGCGCCCTGCTGGCCCGCCTGCATGCCGCGGGCATCCCCGTGGGCCTGGTCACGGCGAGCCGCACCGCCCGCGCCCTGTTGGCCGCTGCCGGCCTCGACACCGGATTCGACGTCATCATCGACGGGCAGACCGCCGCCGAACAGGGCCTGCCGGGCAAGCCCGACCCGGCCATGTTCCTCGAGGCGGCGCGCCGCCTCGGCGTGGCACCCGGGCATGCCGCGGTTGTCGAGGACGCCGCTGCCGGGGTGCAGGCAGGACGCCGCGGCGGCTTCGGTCTGGTCGTCGGCATCGACCGCGCGGGGCATCGGGAACAACTGGAACTGGCCGGCGCCGACATTGTCCTCGGCGACGTCTCTGAGCTGGACCTGGGGGTTTCACGCACGGATCCGTGGACGCTGGTCTACGAAGGGTTCGATCCTGCTCACGAAGGCCACCGGGAAGCGCTGACCGCCCTCGGTAACGGGTACATGGCTACGCGCGGAGCCCAGCCGGAGCACAGTGATGACGGCGTCCATTATCCCGGGACCTATCTGGCCGGTGTCTACAACCGGACAACGAGCACCATTCACGGCCGCGACCTGGAAGAAGAGCATTTGGTCAATGTCCCTAACTGGCTGCCCGTGGACGTGCGCATCGGCGCCGGCCCGTGGTGGTCAACTGGGGATATCCAGGTCAGCGATCAGCGAAGCGAGCTCGATCTGCGCTGGGGCCTGTCGACACGCCGCGCAACCCTGACCGGGCCGGACGGGGAACAGCTTACCGTCGTGCAGCGGCGGCTGGTCTCCATGCACAATCCCCACCTGGCCGCGCTGGAGACGACCCTGTCGGCCCGCGGCTTCAGCGGGACCGTGAGCATCCGTGCGGGCATCGATGCCCGGGTGGCCAACACCAATGTCCGCGACTATGCCGGCACCGGGCAACGGCACCTGACCGATGCTGAATTCACGGAAGTGGACGGCGACACCGTCCTGTGCGCCGTCCAGACCAGCCAGAGCCGAATACGCATCGCCCTGGCCGTCCGGACGGTATTCGACGGCGCCCCGGCGGCAACGCCCCGGGACGCCGGGAGCGACGGCGGACGGTACCAGCGGCAGTTCGAGCTCCGGCTGACCGACGGACAGCCGGCCACCATGACCAGGACCGCGTCGCTGGCAACCTCCCGCGACGGCGCCATCTCCTCGCCTGAGGCCGCGGCCCTGGCCGGGCTTTCCCGCGTTGACACAGGCTTCCCCGCACTGCTCAAGGACCACGAGGCGGCCTGGCGGCGCCTGTGGGACCGGTTCGGGATCAGCCTCGACGGCGACCGGCAGTCCCAGCTGATACTCAACCTGCATGTGTTCCACCTGCTGCAGACAATTTCCGTCTATACCGCGGCACTGGATGCCGGCGTGCCGGCCCGGGGCCTGCACGGGGAAGGCTACCGCGGGCACGTCTTCTGGGACGAACTGTTCGTCTTCCCCGTGATCGGGCTCCGGCTCCCTGAGGTCAGCCGGGCCCTGCTGGAGTACCGCTGGCGCAGGCTGGATGCTGCGCGGGCCGCCGCACGTGCGCAGGGCCTCCAGGGGGCGCTCTTCCCCTGGCAAAGCGGCAGCGACGGACGGGAGGAAACGCCCCGCCAGCTCTACAACGCCCGGTCCGCCCGCTGGATGCCGGACAACTCCAGCCGCCAGCGGCACGTCGGACTCGCCGTCGCCTACAACGCCTGGCAGCACTACCAGGCCACCGGGGACCGGGACTGGCTGACGGCCCGCGGCGGGGAACTGATCATCGAAGTGACCCGGATGTTCGCCTCCCTGGCCATCCATGATCCGGTGGAGGACAGATTCCACATTTCAGGGGTGATGGGACCCGACGAATACCACGACGGGTACCCGGACGCACCCGGGACCGGCCTTCGTGACAACGCCTACACCAACGTCCTGCTCTCCTGGCTCTGCGACCGCGCCGCCGATGTGCTGGCAGAACTCGCCGGCCATCCCGGCGATGACCTCACGGACCGGCTACAGATCACCGAGGAGGAAATCAGCCACTGGTCCAGGATCAGCCGCAGGCTCGCCGTGCCGTTCCATGCCGACGGAGTCCTCAGCCAATTCGACGGTTACGAAGACCTGTCAGAACTGGACTGGCCGGCCTACCGGGCCACGTACGGCAACATCGGCCGGCTCGATCTGATCCTCGAAGCCGAAAACGACGCCGCCAACCGGTACAAACTCGCCAAGCAGGCTGACGTCCTGATGCTGATCTACCTGCTGGGGCCCGCAGGGGTGATCAGGCAGCTGCACCGGCTCGGCTATCCGTTCGCGCAGCCGGATCTGGAGCGCACGGTGGAGTACTACCTGGCCCGGACCGCGAATGGGTCGACGCTCAGCCGGGTGGTGCACGCCTCGGTACTGGCCCGGATTGATGAATCCCGGGCCTGGCAGGTCTTCCGTGAAGCCCTGGTCTCTGATCTGGACGACACCCAGGGCGGCACGACCCGGGAAGGTATCCATCTGGGCGCCATGTCCGGGACGGTCGATGTCGTCCTCCGGGCTTTCGCCGGCCTTCAGACAGAGGCCGGCGCGCTGACCTTTTCTCCCCGGCTGCCGGCCCGGCTGGGAAGTGCCGGGTTCCAGATCCTGTACCGGGGCCACCGGATCGAGGTGTCCCTGAGGGCGGAAAACCTCCGGATCAGGCTGCAGCCCTGCAGCGCCCCCGCTGTCCGGATAGGTGTCGAAGGGCACTATGCCCAGCTCGCCGGCGGGCAAGTCATGGACTTCCCCCTGGTACCGAAGGACCGCAAATAACCATCGGGGCTGGGAACCGCCGACGACGACACAACGCAACCGCACGTGGAAAGGCATACCAATGAGTAAGACCAGAGTGGCTGTCAACGGATACGGAGTCATCGGCAAGCGGGTAGCCGACGCGGTCCTGCTGCAGCCGGACATGGAACTGGCCGGCGTCGCCGATATCATCACCGACTGGCGGATCCGGTCCGCTGCGGGACGCTTCCCGCTGTTCGCGTCCACTGCCGAAGCGCGGGACGCCATGGGTCAGGCAGGCCTGACAATCTCCGGAGACCTGGACGACCTGGTGGGCCAGGCGGACGTCATCGTCGACGCGACCCCCAAACACGTGGCGGCCGGTAACCTGCCCCGCTACCGGGACGCCGGTGTAAAAGTCGTCCTGCAAGGCGGTGAATCCCATGACACCACAGGACATTCATTCGTGGCGCAGGCCAACTATGACAGCGCAGTGGGCCGGGACATGACCCGTGTCGTCTCCTGCAACACGACCAGCATCGTCAGGGTACTCGGTGCTCTGCAGGACGCGGGGCTCCTGGCCAGGGCCCGCGGAGTCCTCATCCGCCGCGCCACCGACCCCTGGGAATCACATCTCGGCGGGATCATGAACACGATGGTCCCGGAACCGAAAATACCCTCCCACCAGGGCCCGGACGCCCGGACCGTCCTGCCCGATCTGGACGTTGTCACGATCGCGGCCAAAGGCGCCCACACCCAGACCCACAACCATTACTGGACGCTCCAGCTCACCCGCGCCGCCAGCCGGGAAGAAGTCCTCGCAGCACTGCGCGCCGCACCGCGGATAGCCTTTATCCGGATGGCCGACGGACTCGTCGCGCTGAACTCGACCATCGAACTGATGAAAGATCTGGGCCGGCCCCGCGGGGACATGTGGGAAGTCGCAGTCTGGGAGGAACTGGTCACCGTTGAAGGGGACGAGGCCTACCTGACGTACCAGGTCTACAACGAGGCCATCGTCGTACCCGAAACCATCGACGCCATCCGCGCCCTGACCGGGTCCGCCCCGGACGCGGCAACGTCAATACGGATTACCGACGCCACATTGGGCATCCGGCAGGACTTCCTCGCCGAGCATCTGCCTGTCCTGCCCGGAGGCCAGCCATGAACCACGACCACCAGCACCCCGACCAGCCGGCCGGCACTCCCGTCCCCGGGGGCCAGCCGATGGACCGGGGATCCCTGCTGAACTTCGTGGCCGGCCCCGGTGGCAGCACGCTGCGCCGCACACTGATCGTCCTGACCGTTGCCGTCGCAGTGTTCTACCTGCTGACCAGCCACTGGGTGCACGTGCTCGATGCGCTGCCCTACGTTTTCGTGGTGGGGATGCTGGGAATGCACCTGTTCGGCCACGGCGGCCATGGCGGCCACGGCGGCGGGGGGTGGAAATCATGACAAGCGATGATTCCGGGTACAACCTGTGGTTCCTGGTGATTCTGAACTCTGCCATATTCATTGTTTTCGCGTTCAGCTTCGTCAAACCGAAAACGAAACTCGACTGGCGGGCCTTCGGCGGGTTCGCCGCGTTCATCGTCGCGTTGTTCACGGAGATGTACGGTTTTCCGCTGACCATCTACTTCCTCTCCGGCTGGCTGGGCAGCCAGTTCCCGAATCTGAGTCTTCTGACCCATAATTCAGGGCATCTGTGGCAGGACCTCATGGGCTGGCAGGGAGATCCGCATCTGAACCCCCTGCACCTGCTGAGCAACGTGCTCATAGCTGCCGGCTTCATCCTGCTGTATCAGGCATGGCGCGTTTTGTATGCGGCACAGACGGAGCGCCGGTTGGCGGTCGCTGGTATCTACGCCCGGCTCCGCCACCCGCAGTACCTGGGGTTCCTGACGATCATGTTTGGGTTCCTGTTGCAGTGGCCCACCCTCCTGACCCTGATCATGTTCCCGATCCTGGTTGTCGTCTATTACCGCCTTGCCAGGCACGAAGAGAAGAACATGGCGGCCGAATTCGGAGAGGAGTACAGCGTCTATGCCCGCAACGTTCCAGGTTTCATCCCCCGGTTCGGTAAAAACAAAGGGGCACCGCGCGTTCACGGCCCCGACCACCCCCAGTAACCAGGCGTGGCGTGCGGAACGCCCCGGGCCAGGCAGTCCATGCAGGAGTCATCCACGGTGGGAGCCATCCATGCGAACGAAACGCGGATCGGGAAGATCCGGCCAACACGACACGCGACATCCAGGGCCGGGGCCGCTCTGTGCCGGAAGAACATGCGCGGCTGTCCTGCTGGCCTGTTTCTTCCTCGTCGGAGGCGTTATATCGACCCCACCGGCATCCGCCCATGAGGGAGATCCTTCGTCAGAGGGGTATCTGCTGGTTCAACAGGCGCTGGGGCACCTCGTCCACGATCCGGGCAATGTTGGTCCGGCCCTGGAGAAAATCGACGCGGCCCTCGCGGCGCCGGACCAGGACGGGGTATCCGTGGCTGAACTCCAACAGGCCAAGGCTGCCCTCCAGGCCGGAAATCCAGCCCAGGGACGTGCCCTGCTGCAGGAGTCCATCACGGTGGCCCTGAGCACGCTGGAGCCCGCGACCGGCGGTGAGACCGGGACAACGGCCGTCCTTGACCCGCTCCCGCCCCGCGGAGGGCTATCGGGAGCGGACTGGGGGTTTTTGACAGTATCCCTGCTGGCGGTTATCACGGGATTGTTGCTGGCCTATATGTTCCGTCCAGACCAGAACGTCCGGGAGCTGCGATTGCTGCTGGCCTGGAAGCACAGACGCCAGGATCTGCCATCGAAACATCAGCGGTCAGGCCGAAAGGAGCGGTGAATCTGAGATGAACGATGAATCGGCAACCACCGGCGGCCCAACCCCGGCACAGGCGCCGCGCCGCGGCCGGGCACGGCGTCTGCTGGATGTGATCGATGAGCGGCTGGGCATCGGGGCCCTGGGGTACGCCGTCCCGGAACACGCAAACTCCCTGGCCTGGAGCCTCGGGGGTGTCACGGCGGCAGCCTTCGGAATCCTGGTGGTGAGCGGTATTGTGCTGGTCCAGTTCTACAGCCCCACACCGGAAACGGCGAACCAGTCGGTCCGGGGTATCGTCACGGACGTCTGGGGCGGAAGCGTTCTGCGTGGCGTGCACTTTTGGGCGTCCCAGGCCATGTACGTCACCGCTGCCCTGCACCTGATCAGGGTTTTCGTCACCGGCTCATTCAAACGCCCGCGCGAAGGAAACTGGCTCATCGGCGTGGCACTGTTCGCACTGATCACCCTCGCCCTGTTCACGGGAACAGTCCTGAAGTGGGATCAGGAGGGCTTTGAGGCGCTGGGCCACAACGTGGAGATCGGGGATCTGCTCGGCGGGGCCGGGTTCTGGTTTTCCGCGGAGTTCGCGGATCAGGTGTCGATCCTCGTGCGGGTCTACGGCGCGCATGTGGTGATCCTTCCGGGAACCATTCTGGTCCTCGTGACTCTGCATGGGCTCCTGGTAAAACGTCACAGAATCTCTCCCCACCCGTCGCTGCCGGCCGATATCTCAGGGGAACAGGCTTCGGCTGCGGAACCAACCGAACCCTTCACCCATCACCTGCGCCGCATCGGCGCGTTCGGCCTGGTCCTGGCCGGCGTGCTTGGCATCCTGGCGGTGCTTCTTCCACCGCCGGTAGGTGCGACGCCGGTCGCCGGCATCGAAGTGACCCGGCCCCCATGGAATTTTTGGTGGCTTTACACCTTGGAAGACTGGTTTGGTCTGCCCGCCATCCTTTTTGCCGAGGTCGCGTTTTTCATTCTCCTCGCCGCGGTTCCCTTTGCGGACCGGAGCCGGAACCGGCTGTGGCGACGGCGCCCCGTCTCGATGGCTGTTGGCCTTGTGCTGGTGCTGGGCCTCCTGACGCTCACAATTCTAATTTTTGTCATCCCGGTCAAAGAACATCTGGGGGCATGAGCATGCGCACGTCACCAACACATCCGCGAGACCGGCGCGCACGACGGGCGTTTTGGATACTCGTCGCGGCTGCAGTGCTGGCCGCAGGTTCGCTGACGGGCGCCCTCGCCGCGGCCCCTGCACCTGTCACGGGCTTATGGACCGCCGCCAGCGGAACCGTCCTGGCCGTTTCGCTGAGCCTCGCTGTGCGTATTCTCAACTTCCAGGACCGGGCACGCAGGGCGCCGGACCAGCCGCCCGAGAAGCCTTCTGCCGGTGCCGTTCAGGACAGGTTATGAAGGCCGGCAGTGATTTACTGCCGGACGCTCAGCCCGTGAACGACGCCGCGCCCTGCATTTGCCCGGCCGATCCAACTGCCCAGATCCCTGGCCGGATGTGCCCGGTCTCCACGTGCGTGCACAACAAGTTGTCCACCGTACCCGGTGGCTGGAGGCTGAAATTTCGGCTCCGCCGGCCTCCCCTCGGTCGGGGCAGGCCCCTAAGGGAGGATTTCTGATGGTTCAACAGCGCCTGGCGTATCCGGGTTGCAGGCCGCCCGGCTACGGGAAAACCGTCTTAGAGGCAGCCGGCTCCGTCATCGCGGCCCCGGACCGGGAACGCATGGACTCCCGCGATGACCGGCAGGCGAAAATGCCCGTGAGCGTGGGGCGCGCCCGCTCACGGTGCGGGGCAGAGCCGGCAAGTGAAGGACCGAATACACCGCTGGGTACCCCTTCCCCAATGAACACGAGAATCACTAGGCCGTCCGCCGTGCCGGCCGAACGCCGCTCCGGTATCCTGCCCTCGAAGGGGTTAGTGTGCGCCTACCCCAGACAGTAATCAATGCCGGACAGGTCGGAGACCTCCGTCGGCCCAAGCCGATGCGGATGCTGTGGATAACCTTTGCCTGGGGCTCGTGCTTTCTGGCGATCAGTATCGGTCTGAAGGATGCCCCGCTGCTGTGGTTTGCCGCGTTGCGCGCACTCATTGCCGGCGGGGTGCTTCTCGCAGTTGCGGGATTCCGGCGGGAACCGGCGCCGCGCGGGGCACGGACTTGGACTCTGATAGCAGTGATGGGAATTGTCAATGTCACACTGGCATTCGCTGCCATGTTCGGCGGTCTGGCCGGCCTCTCAACAGGGGCCGCCTCCGTCCTGGCCAACGCACAGCCCCTGCTCATAGTGCTTCCGGCCTGGTGGATATACAAGGAGCGCGTGTCCGGGCGAACGCTGGCAGCGATGGGGACAGGCTTCGCAGGGCTATTGGCCGTCGCCCTGCCCAGCGGAACTGGCACCGGTGCGTGGCTGTCCATCACCGCGGCTCTCGCGGTCACTGCCGGGACTTTGATTTCGAGGCAGATAAAGGCCGATGTCCTGCAGGTGATTGCCTGGCATTTCCTGATCGGTGGCGCAATTCTTGCCGTCATCGCCGGGCTCACCGAAGGGGCACCGGCCATCAACTGGGGTGTGCGCTTCATCGGCATTCTCCTGTATGTCTCCCTCGTCGGCACCGCTGCGGCCTTTCTCGGCTGGTTCACAGAAGTCCAACAGTGCCGCCTGGACGCGGTCACGGCGTGGACCTTCCTGGTTCCGGTGTTCGGCATCCTGTTGTCCATGGTTGTCTTGGGCGAACGCCAGAGCAGTTGGAGCTTGGCCGGCATGGGCCTGGTTCTGGTGTCCATGGTCGTCCTTGTGCTGCCGCGAAGACAGCCCACCCTGCAAAGACCTGAAAACTCCCATGGACAATAGACCGCGCCCCGCCGCATGGAAAGGCAAGACGTGCAGGAACGTGAGGCACGCCCTTCCACTTCGAAGACCCCCACATCACACGGAAATCAGAACGGACAATGACAACCAACATACGTGTACACCGCTATCAGGAAATCGGCGAGGTTCTGGCCCGGCATGGGCTGGGCTTCCTCGTGGGCATCACCGGACTTGGGCGGTGGGTCCCGTTCCACCAGGGGCTCATGGGCCATGAACGAAGGGCCGAGCCGTACACGAATCCGGACCACTTGCGGTTGGCCCTCGAAGAACTGGGACCGACGTTCATCAAGCTCGGCCAACTCCTCTCCACCCGGCCTGACCTCTTGCCGCCCCGGTACCAGACGGAGTTGGCTAAACTCCAGGACGCTGCCCCGCCGGTGCCAGGCGCAACGATCCGACAGGCAATCCGCGAAGAGCTGGGGTCCGGACCGGACGATGTGTTTGCGGACTTCACCCTTGAGCCCCTCGCGAGTGCCTCTATCGGCCAGGCCCATGCGGCGACCCTCCACGACGGAACACCCGTCATAGTCAAAGTCCGCCGGCCCGACGTCATTCCCACGATCGAGGCAGACCTGGATATTCTGCAGAACCTCGCGGTCCAGATCAGCAACCGGTGGGAGGCAGCGGGCGACTACAACCTCCCCGGCATAGCCGCGGAGTTTGCACAGACTTTGAGGGCAGAACTCGACTATCTGCAGGAAGGGCGGAACGCGGAGCGATTCGCCGCGAACTTTGCATCCGACCCCGGCGTCCACATTCCCCGCGTCTTTTGGGAGACGACCACGTCCCGGGTGCTGACGCTGGAGCGGATCGTGGGAATGAAAGTCAATGATCTCGCGGCCCTGGACCGTGCAGGGATCGACCGGGCTGCGTTGGCTGTCCGGTCCGCCGGCACAGCCCTCAAAATGGTCTTTGAGGACGGGTTCTTCCATGCCGATCCGCATCCGGGCAACCTGTTCATCGAATCCGACGGTCGCATAGGTCTCATCGACTTCGGCATGGTCGGCGAGGTGAACGACAAACTCCGGGGCCAACTCGGCGTCCTGCTGACTGCATTGGCCCGCAGCGACCCGGGCCGTATCGGCTCCGCTTTGCTGGACCTTTCCGTAACCCGGCAGCCTGTGGACCGCAGCCGGCTGCGCGCGGACGTCACCCGGTTTATTGCCCACTACGAAGGCCGCCCACTAAATCAAATCGAAATCGGGCCGCTGATCACCCAAGCGGTCGCGCTGATGCGCACTTCCCACCTGCAGATGCCGCAGGAACTGGCGAAGCTCCTGAAAATGATGATCATGGCCGAAGGCATCGGAGTTGAACTGGACCCCGGCTTTAACCTGAGCGTGATGCTTGCCCCCTACGCGAGGAAGCTCATGGTGGGCCGCTTTGCGCCGCAGGCACTTGCCAGCCGCATGGCCGCAGCCGGTGCTGACGCAGCGGAACTAGCTGAGGACCTGCCGGAGTTACTGCGTCGAGTCGTGGATACCCTCGACACAGCAGGCCTGGAAGTCCATTTACGGGCCGCGGAGCTGGAACCCCTGGTCGGGCGGGTGGAACGCATCGGCAACCGCCTGGTAGCAGGCATGATTGCCGCGGCGCTGATCGGAGGTGTCGGAGCTCTGACGTCGGGAGACAAGGAACGCTGGGGCAGCTGGGAGAAACCATTAATGCGCGCCGGACTGGGCGCGGGCGGTGCGCTTGGCGCTTATCTGGTCTGGACTTCACGGCGCGCAGGGGGATCACATCGATGAGGAGTCAAGATTCCGCACGCCGGACCGGATCCTGCTGCGCCCCCTTCCCCCGGCTGGCTCGGCCCGTATCTTTCCACCGCCAATTCAATCCGGCCAAGGCTCAGCGAGATGAAATTGCAACAGCGAAGGATGCAGGGTGAAGGATCCAGGCTGCGGTGCGGACTCGAAAGACACCGGAAGGGCAGCCGTTGCCCCGGACGGCGATCCCGGGGCGGCCAACATCCGGGGGCGTGCCACGCCGGCATCCGTGACGGAATGTGCCCCCTGCGTTGCCCGGCCATCAGCGCTGCCGCAACGGGTTGCGTCGATCCAGGCGGCCATCGCCGCGGAGAGGGAGCCACTGCTCGCTCTCACGCATCTGCTGCAGCTGTGCCGGGACGAGCATCCCATACTGCAGGAGCGGATCCAGGATGCCGGCTGCCGCGCTAAGGCGGAGCAGGTCACGGCCGGCGTCAGGGTCCTACTGCCCACCACATCGACCGAACCTGAAATGGGCGCTCCGGTTGCCGCTGCACTGGCGGCGGCACTGACGGCCGACGACGGCCTGCCCGCAGTTGTTGTCGCACGGCTATTGGCTGAACTTTTGGATGAACAGTACTGCCATAGCTTCCGCGAGTCCTTTCGCCGACGGAGCCCTTACCAGCCAGGCGTTGGAGATCCTATCCCCCTGGACAGTCCAGACCTCCGGCATGTGACCGCGCTGACCGCGACCTCCCCGCCGTGGCGGCTGGCCAACCGTCTCGACGAGACCCGTCACGTCCGGCTCGCCGGAGAATGGGCCACACAGTTCCAGGTCATCTTCGACTACAGCCTTGCCCGCGAGCTCACCGGGATCATAGATCGCAGCACCGTCGTGGCAACCTGCCATCCCAACCGCACCTTGGCTGATTTCCACTTTCCGGCCGACGCCAGCGGGCGGACATTCCCTGTAGGCCCGAAAGATGAGGACAAACAGCACGAGGAGATCGACCGGCTGATCAATGCGGCGGTCGCAAACGGCGCGAGCATTGTTGTCCTGCCCGAGCTCTGCGTCACCGAGTCCCTCGCTGCCCGCCTGCAGAGCTGGACATGCCGGACCGGCGGGCCCAAGATGCTCGTCGCCGGAAGCTACCACCACGACGACGAGCACGACGGGTCGCCGCGGCGGCGTAACACGGCCGTCGCCTATCTCCGCGACGTCGCGTCTCCGTTGACCCAGGACAAGCACTCGCCAGCCGACCGGCCGGTCAACGAAGGTATCCAGCCTCAGGGTTGGCCCCAGCTGCGGGTCCATGTCAGTGACGACGGATGGCATCTGGTACTGGCAATCTGCCGGGATCTGCTCAATCCCCACGCTGTGCACGCTCTAGCCGAGTCGGGCGCCAACCTCCTGCTGGTACCGGCGATGAGCGAGACCCTCGTTGCCTTTGGCGGCCCGGTGGCGAACCTCGTAGGGGCCAGCCAGGCCTTCGTGGCGGTAGCAAACAACCCCGCAGATTTCTCAGAGACGACTGACCTGACGGTCCGCCGTCCGGCCCGTGCGTTGTTCGGTCATCCGGGGTTTGGGCAGTTGACCCGGCTGGTGCAGCCGGCCAGCTCCGCTCCCGGGGTGGGGTTGCTGCGTGTACAAACCGGCCAACTTCAATGGCTTGACTCCGATGCCGGCCGGGCCAGGCTGAACCGCGGAACGTCCGTGCGGCCGCCATGGGCCGACACGTTGGCCCGGCTGAGCGGACCTGACCGTCCAGAACCGAACCGTCAGCCGACCCCGGTCACACTTAACCAGGCGGCGGTGCTTGTGCTGCTCACGGACAGCCCACAGGGCCCGTCCGTGCTCCTTACTGAACGGGCATCCGATCTAACCAACTACCCAGGGCAGCTGGTGTTTCCCGGCGGCGCCGCCGAAGCCGACGACGACGCGCCGGCCGCCACGGCGCTGCGCGAGGCCTGTGAGGAAACCGCATTGGACCCAGGCAGCGTGCACATTCTGGGCACTCTGCCCGCAATCGCCCTTCCCGAAAGCGGATTCCTGCTGACGCCCGTCATCGCATGGTCTGAGGGGCCCATCTTCCCCGGCACGGCCAACATAGCCGAGGTCAGCCATATCACCACAATTCCGTTGTACCAGCGGGCAGGCGCAGGACAACAGCGACCGGATCCTGCACCGGACGAAGAAACCTCGGCGGAACGCCAACCCGCGACGCTCGGAGCCGGCACAAGCGCGATACTTGACATGCTCCGAGGCATGCTTTGGGGCCCGATGAGCACCCGGGCAACGGAGCCATGACAGGGACGACGAAGCACTCGCCGATACCGCCGGTCCTGCCTCAGGCCGCGGCAGGGAACCGAGGCTGGCCCTGACTGGGAAACCCCTCACATCACCCGTCACCGGCAGTCTGACCTGCGGCGTAGCATCCTCCGTAATTGCAATCTACATCAGGTACCTTGCCGCTGAAACCTGTATGGGAGACTGATGGCAACCAGCCAGGCAGGACCCCAACGGACGGCGGAGATCATGGGCGACGGAGACGGATTCAGGATCGCGGTCGGGGTGGATGGCTCTACGGAATCACGGTTCGCCCTCGAATGGGCCGTCACGGAGGCCCGTCTCCGCCACGGACAGGTACGGGCAGTAACCGCCTGGGAGTATCCTCCCGAGGCCGCCGGGATGGAAGCGATGATCTGGGATAGCAACCTTTCCGAGCCGACTGCCCGGGGAATGCAGACGGACATTTTGAAGGGAGTGGACACCGAAGGTGTCGACGTCACTGGTGACGTCGTCCAAGGGCCTACAGTCACCGTCCTTATAAATGCTTCCAAGGACGCCGACCTGCTGGTCGTTGGTTCCCGCGGCCAAGGAGGATTCACCGGGCTGCTGCTCGGGTCCGTGTCCACGCAGGTACTCCACCATGCCGCCTGCGCCGTGCTCGTAGTCTGGACCAGGCCAGGAGTCCTCGAAGAGGGAGACATCTTCGAGGGACCGCCCTGTCCCAAAGCACCGGCGATGGGGGCAGGAGCAGCGGAATGGAAGCAAGTAGTCCCAGCGCGCCGAACAGTGCGGTGCCAACCGACCCTGCGACAAGTGCCGTGCCGGCCAGCAATGTGGTGCCGGGCCCCATCCATGGCAAAGCGGTCCCACGGGTTGCTGGCGATTGCCGAATACCGTGCCGCTGCCCCCAGATGGCTCGGATCAATATTTCCCGGCTGTGACTCCCGGGCTATTGTCCCGTTCGGAGGACAAGCTTTCGCTGAAACCGGGGGACGAACCGGCTCAACGATGGGTCGCGCCGGCGATGGGGCTGCAGGTCTTCGCCGGCGATGTTCTCTCTGTCCGCATTTGTGATCGGCCCTGGCGATCATGGCACCGAAGGCGACCTAAGCCGTGGGCCGGTACCCGGTCTGGACCACACCACGGATCACATGATGAAAAATTCAATTCGCCAGAGAACGGGTGATGACAGGCAGTCAGGTATTACTGGTCGAACCTGGCCCCGGATCCCGCCTTCGCGCTCTTGACAAGCGACCGCGCGCTAATGCGGCCATATAAGCGATGAGGAGTATCGCGATGAATAGACCAAAATCAGATCCCAGCAAGAGATTCACGGAAAGAAATATGCCGAAGGTGAAAACTCCGGTGACGAAGAGTATCCGCTCCGCCCAAATGTCGCCTCCGCGGTACGAGAAGCCTGCCAGACCGGCAATGGCAATTCCGAGTCCGATGGCGAAGGCACCCCAGGACGTGAATACCAGTCCCATCCAATGGAACAGTGCTGGGTGAAGGCTGCGCAGCTCCTCTGGCGTCATCCCGGTGTATCGCTGGTCTTCCGGTAAAAGCACGACGACAGGCCTCAGCACCACGAAGGCGGACCCCATCAGGACGGTCAATGCACCTACGGCTACAAGAGTCACCCATGCCACTTTCGGGGGGTTTTGATCGTGCATAGCTCTCCTACGGCAGGGACTACCTATCGGACGTCGATGACTCCCATCATTCCACTGTCCTCGTGGTCCAGTATGTGGCAGTGGTACACGGAACGACCCGTGAAATCGTTGAAGGCGACCCTGACCTTGACCTGTCCGTGAGCCTGCACGTTGACGACGTCCCGCCAGACGGCGGGCCCGGTGTCTGACCCTGATCTTCAACGATCTGCATCGACCACACATGCAGATGGAACGGATGATCCATCGGGCTGGAATTTGTCAGGGTCCACTCCTCGACGGTCCGGGCGGCCACCGTCGTGTCCGTCCGGGTCTCGTCGAACCCGATATGGCCGCGGCACTTGAGGCTGTGCCGAGTAGTACGAAGACCGTTGAAAAACTGACAGAGAAGTCCGAGGCCGAGGCCGCCCGCGAGCTGGTGAGGATGGCCAAGGAGCAGGGCCTGGCCTTGACCGGTCCTGACGGGGCCGACGTCACCGGTACGTCGTCCAAGGGCCCACAGTCACCGTCCTTATAAATGCTTCCAAGGACGCTGACATGATGGTGGTCGGTCCCGCGGCCACGGAGGATTCACCGGGCTGCTGCTCGGGGTCCGTGTCCACGCAGGTACTCCACCATGCTGCCTGTCCCGTGCTCGTAGTCAGGACCAGGCCAGGAGTCCTCGAAGTTGGATAACATCTTCGGTCGAGGGGGTCGCCCCAGTGGGCCGGGTGCACTGTCGGCTGTATCTGCGGCTGCCATGCATCAGCGGGTTCCTGAATGAGGGAGGGCCGGGTCAGCGTTGAGGCCGCGACGGTGGAACCGGAACAGGACTTCGACGGCGAGGGCGCCGACGAGGCCGACCAGCACAGATACCGTCAGGTGGTCTTGCCGAAGCACTATGAAATCAAAGATATCCCGCAGCGGAGGCACGGTCAGCAGGAAGACCAGTGCGGCATACATGGCACCAATGATCACTAACCGCCAGCTGTTTACCGTCCGCGAGAGAACGACCAACACCCACAGGGCGATCAGCGTCAGTACGAGAACGGAACCCGTCCGCGCCGCCGCGATGCCGGAACCCGCCAGCAGGGAATACGCATTGATGGCGAGGACTGAGAGAGCGGTAATCAACCCCGCCGGTACGGCAAAAGAGAGTGAGCGTTTCAGGAAGCCGGGCCGGTAGCGACGCGTGTTCGGCATCAGAGCCAGAAAAAACGCAGGAATTCCTATAGTGATACCGTCCGTCGCCGAAAATTGGCGGGCAGGAACGGGAACCCCCAGAGCAGTGTTTCACTTCCACCGCTCGTCACCCGAGCACGTGCCCGTCGACGCGACCGACGGCCGGGGGCCAACACGCCTGTCCACGCGCAGGGCTGAAGTGAATCGTGCTTTCGCCGCGGGGTGGCGTGTGCGCCTGGCCCGGCCGAGATGGCCCCCGGTTTGCAGCCCATGGGCAAAAGGCTGCAACGTTTCTTTCCTATACGCTGGGCCTCGCAGGCCGTATCTCCGATCGGCCAATTCGTTGCGAGGAGTTTGCCCATGGTTTCCAGCGATTCCCGCACTCTACATGCGGGGACAGCCGCATCGGCAGGTTCCTCCACGCCACCGTGGCACACACTCTCAGCAGCCGAGACCGCAGCGGCCCTCCGGACAGACCCTTCGGTTGGGCTGACCACAGCTGCCGAGGAATCACGGCAGCTGGAGCACGGGCCCAATGTGCTGGTTGAGGCACAAAAGAAACCTGCATGGAAAAAGGTACTGCGGCTCCTGGCGGGGAAGATGACTATCCTGCTGGTCGTTGCCGCCGCAGTGAGCGCCACGGTCTCCCGGGAATGGGAAACGCCCGTCGTGATTCTGGCTGTCATCATCCTCAACACTCTCCTGAACTACGTTCAGGAGAGCCGGGCGGACAGCAGTCTTGCGGCGTTGCGGAAGATGACCGCGGACACCGCACGGGTGCGCCGGGACGGGGGCGAGCAGGAAATTTCCAACTCCGAACTGGTGCCAGGAGATGTTGTGCTGCTGGAAGCCGGGGATTCCGTCCCCGCGGACGGCCGGCTCATCGAGGCTGTGAGACTCTCATCGAGGCTGTGAGACTGCAGATTGTCGAAGCCGGCCTGACCGGCGAGTCCCAACCGGTGGACAAGCCACTCAGGTGCTCGCAGACGCGAAACAGCCGCTGGCAGACCGGACGAACATGGTTTTCATGGGTACCGACATCAGTCGGGGGCGGGCCGTTGTTCTGGTCTCGGGGACAGGAATGGAGACCCAGATCGGCAGCATCGCGACGCTGCTCGGCGGGGCTGCAACCGGGAAAACCCTGCTGCAGCGGCGGATCGATCAGCTTGCCCGGACACTCTGACGATCGTCGCCATCGTTGTTGTCGGCGTCGTCTTCCTACTCGGACTGTTCCGTGGTCAGCCCTTGTCCGAGCTGCTGATCACCGCGGTTTCACTCGCGGTAGCCACCATCCCTGAGGGCCTGGCTGCCGTCGTCGCTTTCACTCTGGCCATGGGCGCTTCCCGGCTTGCCCGGCGCGGCGCGATCATTAAGCAGCTATCCGCCGTGGAAACCCTCGGCAGCACCACCCACATTTCAAAGGACAAGACTGGAACGCTGACGCTCAACGAAATGACCGTGCGGCGGCTGCTCGTTGCCGGCCGCAGCTTCCGGGTCACCGGCAACGGCTATTCGACAGACGGCAAGATTCTGAGCAGCGATGGCGACCCGCCTCCAGGGGTTCTCCACCCGGTATGAGAGCGCCGTGGCCAATACAGCGGCGCAGGCGGTCGCGAGCACTAAGCCTCCGGCGAAGTACCGGCCGGCCAAGACGCCGGCAAGGACGCAGAGGCTTCCGACGAGGAGGAGACGCCGGGGCCCAAGTGGCATCCGGGCACCGCTGCCAGGCATGTCCTTCGCAGGTTGTTGTGAGCTCCGCAGTGTTGCGTTCTGGTGTGTCATAGCGTTTCGGGTCCTCTGTTGTAGTGAGTCCTGCCGGGTCTTCCGTTCGGATTGCCGGCGTGCAAGATGACATCACGGCTCTTTGTTCCAATACTCAAACACTACAGATTTGGCGGCGTCCCGTTCGGCACATCCGCATCTCTGACGGGATGTCCGGCCCACCAGCCCAGCCGCTCCCCTGCCTCGCTCCCGGATGGCGTGACGGCAAGATCAGTCCCTCCCTGCCGGTTCGTTCGCTGATGCGACAGGTACTTGAGTACATACCCCTAGGGGGTATATACTTCTACATGTCGGAAGGAGCTGCTGTGAACCACACTGTCGATGATGCCGCCGGCGCGGCTGTTGCGTCGCCTCACGGGTACGCCGCGGACAAAGAGGCATACCTGCGACGACTCAAACGCATCGAAGGCCAGGTGCGCGGGATTGCCCGGATGGTCAGCGAGGATTCCTACTGCATTGACATCCTGACCCAGGTCGCGGCCGTCACTAAGGCCCTGCACGCGGTCAGCATCGGGCTCCTCGATGAACACATCGGCCATTGCGTCGTCAGCGCCGCAGCCGAATCGTCCGAAGCCGGGGATGCCAAAGTCAGGGAAGCGTCAGACGCCATTGCCCGTCTGCTGCGCTAGGAACGAAGGAGAAAATCATCATGAGCGTCAATACCACCGTCAATATTTCCGGCATGGACTGCAGCCACTGCGTCGCTTCCGTGACCGAGGAACTTCAGGAGCTTGACGGGTCCAGGAGGTCGCCGTGGAACTGAACAAGGACGGCATCTCCGTTGCCAATATCACCTCGGCGGGCAAGCTCGACCCGGAGAAAATCGGCGAAACCGTCGCAGAAGCCGGCTACCTCGTAGTAGCCAGCGAGGCCTGAGTATGGACTCCGACGCCGCGTGACCAATACGCGCATCATTGAACTGGACATCCAAGGGATGACCTGCGCTTCGTGTGTTGCGCGGGTGGAACGGAAACTGGGAAAACTCGACGGAGTCCAGGCGAGCGTCAAACCTGCCCCTTGAATCCGCCCAGGTCACGGTGCCGGATGCCATCACCGACCAGCAGATCCTCGACACCATCACCGCGACCGGATATCACTCCTGGCGCCTGAGCGCCGTGCGCCGTGCAGTGAACTCCTGCTCGTCGATTTCCCCCCGGGCGAAGCGCTCATTGAGAATACGCTCGGCGTCGTGGTGCGGCGGCCGCAGAGCGGCCGGTCCCTCACCCGGATGGGTCCGCCGGACCAGGAGCACAACGACAGTGACCACCCCGCCCCAGAAAATCAGCATCAACACGGCCATGGCCACCCACGCGCCGACACCCCAGCCATTCCCGTACCAGCCATCCATCATGATCAGACCTCCTCCAAGGACACTATGTTCGCATCGCTTCCCGGAACAGGGCCCAACGGCCCTGCGGGTATACATAGTCGCATCATGGGCCGGGGGCGGCCAGCCACGCTCCGATGCGTACGGGGACGCAAAAGGCAGGCAGCGGCGCCCGTTTCGCTTCCCATGAGCCTCCGGTCCGGAGGCCGGGCGGGTCTCAGGCGGTTTGGAGCTCTTTCAGGGCTGCGAGGAGCCTGTGATCGGCGTCCGAGGCGACTTCGGAGACGGCCGGGGCGTCGCTGAGCTGCACCATGGTCTGCGGGTCGATGGTCTGGATGACGGTGGTGCCGTTGTCCGGTCCGCGTCTGATGACGACGTTGCAGGGCAGCAGCAGTCCCATGTCCGGGTCCGCGGCGAGAGCTTTCTGCGCCAGGGCAGGATTGCAGACGCCCAGGATGAGGTAGTCGCCCAGGACCTGTCCGGCGTCGGACCCGAGCTTCGTCTCGAAGGTGGCGCGGACATCGATTTCGGACAGCACACCGAAGCCCTGCCCCGAGAGGGCTTCACGGGTCCGGGTTACGGCTTCTCCGTAGGGCAGGGCGACGGTGATGGTGTGTGCGTAGCTCATAGTGGTGCTCCTTCATCAGTTTTCTCAGGCGTGCAAAGGCTGCGAAGACGCTGTGCTACCGGGCTTCGATCAGGCCCATCATGCCGCTGTCCTCGTGGTCGAGGATGTGGCAGTGGTAGACGGTTTTGCCGGTGAAGTCATCGAAGGCGATCCGGACCCGGACGCTGCTGCGGGCCTGGACGTTCACCACATCCTGCCACACGGGACTGTCCACGGGCCGTCCGCCCTGTTCGATGATCTGCATTGGCCACACGTGCAGGTGCAGGGGGTGGTCCATCGGGCTCGTGTTCCTCAGGGTCCACTCCTCGACGGCACCGGCGGGGACGGTGGTGTCGACCCGGGCCGGGTCGAACGGCCTTCCGTTGATGGTGAAACTCATCATCCCCGACCCCATGCCACCGCCCGTGCCCGAGCCGCCGCTGTTCATACCCATACCCATGGCGAAGACCAGTTCCCGGTGCGCGGTGACCGCAACAGCCCGCAGGTCCCGCGGCGCCGGCTGCGCCGGGACCGGTCCCGGCGCCCCGGCCGGTGCGCCGGCAACGGCCAGGGTAGCCAGGACCGTCCCGTCCGGCCCGGGCGGGGGTTGCCCGCCTCCGTTGTTGCCGCCCATCATGGATCCTATACTGCCCCTGTCCACGGGCAGGGTGCGCAGCACGGCCGCACCCTCCGCCGCGGTGACGAGCAGGTCCGCCCGGTTGCCCGGGGCCAGCAGCACCTCGTCAACGTCCCGGGGTTCCTGGTAGCGGCCCGAATCCAGGCCCAGCAGCTGCAGGTCCTGGCCGTCGAGGCGCAGTTTCAGGTACCGGGATGTGCAGGCATTGATGATCCTCCACCGCTCACGCTCGCCCGGCCGGGCGGTCAGAGCCGGGTTCAGCTGCCCGTTGACCAGAACCAGGTTCCCTTCCCGGCCCATCATTTTTTCCATCGCGGACACGGCGGCGATGGATCCGCCACCGGTGAGGGAGATGTCCGAGATGACCAGGACCCGTTCCCGGCTGACGGGCACGGGCTGGGGGTCCTGGACGATGATCGCCCCGTACAGGCCGCCGAAGATCTGGTCGGCCACGCTTCCGTGGCGATGCGGGTGGTACCAGTACACGCCCGGCGGATGGTCCGCCGAGAGCCGGTACGCATAATCAAAGGACGTTCCCGGTTCGACCGAAACCAGCGCATTGTCGCTGTTGCCCTGCGGGGAGACGTGCAGCCCGTGGACGTGCAGGTTGGTCGGATCCCCCAGCCTGTTCTCCAGCGTCACATTCACCCGGTCCCCGGGCCGCAGGAACAGGGTGGGGCCGGGCAGGGACCCGTTATAGGAGAAGACGCTGGCGTCCCTGCCTGCCACCCGCACCTGGCCCAGGGCCGCTGACAGTTTCACCTGAAGCCGGCCGTCGGCACTGTGCAGGGCCTGCGGCTCACTCAGGTCCTGCCCACCGGCAGCCTGAAAGCCCGTACCCTGGCCCCACAGCAGGCCCGCCGCACCCGTCGCGGCGGCTGCAGCGCCCGCACCTCCCAGCATCAGGGCACTGCGACGGCTGAGAGGCTGCATCAGGTGTCGTCCCCGAGGACTTCGAGCCGTTCACGGTATTCTTCTGTGCTCAATTCTCCCCTGGCGTACCGTTCGTCCAGGATTCGTCGGGCGGCACTGGCGCCCGTAGCGGGCCCGTCCGTGCCAGGGCCCTCCCCGCGGCCGGTTCCGCCACGGTTCATGCCGCCGTAGAAAAACCGTGCGGCGAGGATTACCAGCAGGACGATACCGACAATAAGGAGCGCCCAGAACAGCCACGTCGAGCCCATCATCGAACTATATCCGCCCATCATTTTTCTTCTCCGTTCCTGGTCCACCGGCCGCTGTCCCTCCGGCCGCCTCGGGAGTCGTGGCAGTTCGTGGCCGGGACCGGTGCAACGATGGCGAGCAATGACGCCGCCGTATCGGACCCTAAGGTCCAGGCCACAACCGGCACGGGCCACAACGCCCCCTCCGTGGGTTTGGTTTTCGGTTGGTTGCGGCTCAGGCGAGGGACAGGAAGAGTTTTTCCAGGTCTTTCTTATTCATGCTGGCATCTTCCCTGGTGATGCACTGCTCCAGGCCGGTGGCGATGATGGCGAATCCTGCCCGGTCCAAAGCCTTCGAGACCGCTGCGAGCTGGGTGACGATGTCTTTGCAGTCACGGCCCTCTTCGAGCATGCGGGTGACGGCTGCAAGCTGGCCCTGGGCCCGCTTGAGCCGGTTGACCACCGGGGTCAGTTCTGTCGAATCGAGTTGCATGGCGGGCTCCAAATGTGGTGGGTGCTTTGCTAATTATATACCCCGGAGGGTATAACGGCCAGCGGTGGCCCGGCCGCACCGGGTAAGGAACGGGGACGGGGCGGCGTCTAGATGTGCTGCCCCGACAGGTTGGTTAAGCGCCTGATGGGCGGATGGCCTTCGATTGCCGCCGGACTGCTCGACAGGCTTCGGTCAGAACCGTTCCGGCTGCTCGCCAAAGTTGAAGTGCCGCCCGCTGATCCGCGACGGTTTGATTTCGACATAGAAGTCTTTGAACGTGGGCACCCACGTCTTCAAGTTCAGCGCCTCCGCATCGGCGATCTCCTGGCTCAGGGTAAGCACGCGGGCCGTTCCCTTGACCACTACGCTCCAGGCTTCCTCGCTGGTGATGCCGTCGGCTTCGAACAGCACGTTCTCATTGATGGTGAGCTCGGCGAGCTTGGTGCCGGGGGCCGTGCGCAGCAGCAGGACGCCGTCGTGGGCGCGGTAGTTGATCGGGAATATATCGGTCTCGCCTGCGGCGGTCAGGACAATGCGCCCGTGCTGGGTGTTTTCGAGCAGCTTCCAGGATTGCTCTTCGTCAAGGACAAGGATCGGGTCGTCGTGTGTGAATAACATGGGGCCATCCTTCTACGGTTCGTAGAAAAATGTAAGGGGTATTCGCGGTTCCATGTCGGAGGTCCATAGGTCCCTTTCGGTCCGGAACGGTTTTCGGCGTCTATATGGGGGCTAGGGTGGGCGCTGTCGGCAATGGCCGCGAAGAGCCTGTCATGAGTCAGAACAGTTCTCGCAGCACCCGAAACGTGGGAGGGGTCCTAAGCAGAACTTGATCAATGCGAGCGTTGGACTGATCCGGTCCGCACCACGGACAATGTCGTATCCGGTTGGCGGGTGGGACATCAGCGCCTGGGACTCCCCGTCGATAAACCATAAGTACTTCACTGCATTGGCGCGGTTCCTGACCAGCAGATGCGATGGACAGCGCCCCGACCATCATGGCGGAAGCCCTCACTTCGGTAGGTATTAGACCGACACGCATATCAGCGCGAACGCGGGAACCGGTCGCGAACGGACCTGGACGCCGCGAAGGCCAGGGCCCAGGGGCGGAGGTGGACGGGCGGGCCTCGCTGCGATCCATCTCACTTGGCCGGCGGCGGCAACGCACCCGGCAGCGGCGCCGGGTGCACTGGAGTGCAGCTACGATGAAGCCGTGCGCTGTACATCCAGGAACCGATAGATCTCCGAGAGATTCAAAGGGCGGAACACCGTGCATCAAGAACGACAGACCATGAACCAAACGGAAAAAAGACCCAGAATAGTCGTCGGAGTCGACGGAAGTCCCCCATCGATCCTGGCCTTACGCTGGGCCGGTGCCCTCGCACCCCTGCTGCAGGTGGACATCAGAGTTGTGACCGCCTGGGAATTCGAGATTCCCTATGGCCGGCTTACCCCCGCTGTCGCGGACCCGGATCACGTCGCCCGGGGTGTCTGTTCCGAAGCCGTCAGCAAAGCCTTCGGCTCCGTCCCTCCCCCGGACCTGGAGCTGGTCATACGGCAGGGCCCTGCCACCAAGGTCCTGGTCGACGAAAGCCGGCAGGCCCAGCTGCTTATCCTCGGAAGCCGCGGCCTCGGCGGGCTCGAAGGCTTACTCATCGGCGCCGTCAGCGCCGCGGTTGCAGAACATGCGAAGTGCTCAGTGCTGATCGCACATGGCACCGAACTGCCACCTGCACTCGCGGCGACGCCCGGGACAAATTGGGATCATATCCCCAAGACACCAGATAAAGGGCGGAACCATGCAGGAGTCTAAAAACATCGTCGTTGGCTACGACGGGTCAGTGGAATCCGGCCAGGCAGTCCGCTGGGCGGCGAGACAAGCCGTCCTCCGCAGTTGCGGGCTGCATCTGGTGCACTGCTCCCTGTGGCCGCTGCTGACCCACGACCTGGGTCCGGTCCCCGGCGTGGCAGACAGCGGACTCGAACGTTCCGGCGAGATTGCCCTTGACGAGGGCCTGGCCCTGGCGAAGGACGAAGCCCCCGCCCTGGATATTAAGACCAGCCTTCTGTATGGGTGGGCTCCGGAACATCTCCTGAAACTTTCTGTCGGTGAGGTGATGCTCGTCGTCGGAAGCCGGGGTATCGGCGGTTTTATGGGCCTCTTGGTCGGATCCGTGAGTCTGGAAATGGCGGCGACGGCCAGTTGCCCGGTTGCCGTGATCCGTGCCGGTGGCCACCCTGAGGGGCCCGTCGTCGTCGCGGTGGACAGTTCCGGCTCGCCAGCGGCACTCAAGGATGCGTGCGCTCTGGCCTCCCTGACGGGCGCGAAACTGACCATCGTCCACGTCCAACACGCCCCTGCTGGTTTCAAGTTGCTTCGGGACCCGGCAGAGGATAGTCACCCCAGCACCCAGGAACTTCTCGACTCAGTCCTGCACAGTGCCCGCGAGACCACACCCGGAATCAGCATCGAGGGACAGTTGCTGACTGACGCCTCCGTCCCCAGGGCCATCCTGGAAGCCGCACGCGGCGCCAGCATCACCGTCGTCGGGACCAAAGGCCACGGACTCATCAGAGGCACCATCGGCTCTACAGCCCATGCCGTCCTGCACCATGCCAAGGGCCCCGTCCTCATTTCCCGACGCCGTGCCACCCCGGAAGACGGAGAGGAAAACCGCAACCCGTCCCTGTTCAACAGGCCGATGGTGGACGGACGGTCTAAGGTCCCAGATGTCAGGGCGTGATGCCCATTCAGGAGTCGGCGCATCGATGATCGCTTCCCCGACCGGTGGGCTCGTACGCGTGCACGACCCTTTCGCCCGGCCGGCCGCCGAGGTGCTCGCGGAGCTGGGCTCAAACCATCATGGCCTCAGCGCCGGTGCCGCAGAACAGCGCCTAGCCGATTATGGCCCGAATCGGCTGGCTGCGGCGGCCGCGAGGAACCCGGCGCTGCGGTTTCTGAACCACTTCAACGACGTGCTCATATATGTGCTGCTGGCCGCTGCCGTGATCAAACTGATCTTCCGAGATTGGATCGATGCCGCGGTCATCATTGCTGTTGCCGTGATCAACGCTGTGATTGGGTTTTTGCAAGAGGGCCGGGCCGAGAAGGCCCTGGACGCTATTCGCAAGATGCTCTCCTTGCACGCCCAGGTCCGCCGTGACGGGGTATGGGTTGATCTGAACGCGGAAGCGCTTGTTCCCGGGGACATTGTGCGGGTCAAGTCCGGTGACAAGGTGCCCGCCGATATTCGACTCATTGAGGCAACCAACCTGCGCGTGGAAGAATCCGCCCTTACCGGTGAGTCAGTTCCCGCCGATAAGAAGACCGGTCCGGTGCCGACGGACGCTGGCATTGGCGACCGGCACAGCATGCTCTTCTCGGGTACCATCGTTGCTGCCGGCCGCGGCACAGGAGTTGTTACGGCCACTGCCGCAGACACTGAGATCGGGCGCATCCAGACCTTGATCACAGGGGTGCAGAGCCTCGACACACCGCTCACCCGGCAGCTTGACTCCTTCGGGAAGAAGCTGTCGCTACTTATAGTCGGCGTCGCCGCGATCATGCTCGCGATCGGTCGTCTCCTGCACGATCAAGACGGAAATGATCTGCTGTCGGCGGCTATTGGGTTCGCGGTCGCGGCCATCCCCGAGGGACTTCCGGCCCTCGTCACCATCACCCTCGCTCTCGGTGTGCATCAGATGGCCAACAGGCGGGCCATCGTCCGCAACCTGACCGCGGTCGAGACGCTCGGTTCGGTCACCACCGTCTGCTCCGACAAGACCGGCACGCTCACCCGCAACGAAATGACAGTACGTATCGCCGTCACCCGACAGGCGCGATACCCGGTCTCCGGCGTCGGTTACGAGCCGGTCGGCGCGATCATCCTCAACGGCGAAACCGCCACACTTGGCGCCCACCCCGATCTGAACGAACTCGTCACGGCCATGGCGGTGTGCAATGACGCCCGCGTCATGGAGGAAGGCGGCCAATGGCGGGTCGTCGGTGAACCGACCGAGGGCGCACTGCGCACCCTCGCCGTGAAGGCCGGATTTGATTCCGCCGCACACGAGCGAGTCGCCGTCGTGCCGTTCGAGTCCGACAGCAAGTTCATGGCCACGCTGAACCGAACCCGCGAGGGACACCTGGGCATTTTCCTTAAAGGCGCTCCGGACGTGTTGCTCGGTCGGAGCAGCCACCAGCTCGGCGCCGACGGGCAGCCGGAGCCGCTCGATGCGGATTTTTGGGATACGTGTGTCGATGATCTCAGCGCGCAAGGCCTGCGCGTGCTGGCCGCCGCCAGCGCCGTCGCCGCCGACGGTATGGCCGACCTGAACGTCGGGGACGTCGACGACGGCATGCTGTTCCTTGGAGTGGTCGGCATCGTTGATCCTCCCCGGCCGGAGGCGATCGAGGCGATCGCCACCATGCACGCCGCCGGCATCCGCGTGAAAATGATCACCGGCGACCACGCGGGCACAGCTCGGGCAATCAGCCGCGAGATGGGAATCACCGATGGCGCGCACTCACGGGTGATAACCGGTGCCGAGCTGGAGGCCATGAGTCAGGACCAACTCATCCGGGTTGTGCGCGACGTGGACGTCTATGCGCGTACCAGCCCCGAACACAAACTCCGTATCGTCAAGGCACTGCAAACGCACAAAGAGGTCGTTGCGATGACCGGTGACGGTGTTAACGACGCACCCGCCCTCACCCGTGCTGACGTCGGCGTGGCCATGGGAATCAAGGGCACAGAGGCGACTAAGGAGGCGGCCGATATCGTCCTCGCTGACGATAACTTCGCCACCATCGAACGTGCCGTCGAAGAGGGGCGGCGCATCCGCGACAACCTGCAGAAGTCGATTATCTTTCTCTTGCCCACGACGGCGGCCCAGTCGATGATCATCCTTGTCGCCGTGTTATTCGGATTCACTTTGCCGCTACAACCGACGCAGATCCTGTGGATCAACCTGATCACCGCGATCACCCTCTCGCTCGCCCTCGCCTATGAGCCGGCCGAGCCCGAATTGATGCTGCGCCAGCCGCTCAAAACCGGCGGATCTCTCCTGGACCGGGCTTATCTGGGACGAATTGTCTGGGTAGCGGTGCTCATCAGTGGCGCCACCACGGCAGTGTTCTTTCTCGAGCTCGCTGCCGGTGCTTCCTTGGCAATGGCGCAAACGACCGCGGTGACCATGCTCGCTCTCAGTCAACTCGCCTACTTATTTAACTCACGCTTCGTACGTGCCTCCAGCCTGAACTTGGCAGTCCTGCGCCGAAACCCGGCGATCTGGATCTGCGCCGGTGCGCTCCTGACATTACAGCTCGCGTTTGTCTACGCTCCGTTCATGAACCTCTGGTTCCACTCGGCCCCGATCGGTTTGTGTGAATGGGGTTACACGCTCGGCCTGTCGGTCGCGATATTCCTGCTCATTGAAGCAGGTAAGGCAATCGAACGGGTGAATGAGCGCCGGCAGCTGTGACCAAATCCGAAACGCTTCGGCACTACCGCTCTAGAGCTACTCCGGTACAGATACGACCGAAGCAAAGTCTCACTCATCCTGATCGGCATGCCGATCGCGGACGGAGACCTGCGGCGAATTTTTTCGTTTGAAACGGTGCCAGCGGGTTAGCCAGGGGTCGCGCCCCCTGGGACGGCAGACAGGGCAGGACCGGCCGGGCAGGATGGTGGAGGTGACCCGATAATCCCACACCATTGGCCTGTCGGCCCGGATCCACCAGCGAGATATTCGACGTTCTACGAGCCGGCCCCAATCCCGGAAACCCGGGGCTGCAATTACGGCCACCACACATAGGATTAATCATGACCGAGCATGCACACCACTCCCAGGAGACCGGGACGGCCGAGCAGGTCAAGGATCCCGTCTGCGGGATGACCATCGACCCCCACGCCACCGGACACCACACCGAACACCAGGGAGATACGTACTACTTCTGTTCGGCCGGATGCCAGGGCAGGTTCGTGGCAGATCCGGGCCGGTACCTCCACGGCACCGGCCCGTCCGGGAGCGTGGCCCCGGCGAACGACGGGGAGCTCGATTACACCTGTCCTATGCACCCTGAAATCCGGCAGGCGGGGCCAGGCTCCTGCCCGATCTGCGGGATGGCCCTGGAGCCGGTGGTCATCACGGCCGACAGCGGACCCAACCCCGAACTCGGCTATATGAGCCGGCGCTTTTGGGTCGGCCTGGCCCTCACAATTCCGGTCTTCATCCTCGAAATGGGCGTGCACCTCTTCCCCGCGCTGCACGAAGTGGTACCGCCGCGGCTCTCCGCCTGGATCCAGTTCTTCCTGGCCACACCCGTCGTCCTATGGGCCGGCTGGCCCTTCTTCGTCCGCGGCTGGGCCTCGCTCCGGACCATGCAACTGAACATGTTCACGCTGATCGCGATCGGCACCGGCGTCGCCTGGCTCTACAGCGTGGCTGCCATCTTCGTGCCCTCCGCCTTTCCGGAGGCGTTCCGGGGCATGGACGGCAGCGTCGATGTCTACTTCGAGGCCGCCGCGGTCATCGTGGTCCTGGTCCTGCTCGGCCAGGTACTCGAGCTGCGGGCCCGGGAGCAGACCTCCGGCGCCATCAAGGCCCTGCTGGACCTGACACCCAAGACCGCGCGGCGGATCGGAAGCGACGGCGTCGAGCTGGAAGTGCCGCTGGGCCTGCTGCAGGTCGGTGACCGGGTCCGGGTCCGGCCCGGGGAGAAGGTCCCGGTCGACGGCGAGGTTGTGGAGGGGCGCTCCACGCTCGATGAATCCCTTATCACCGGCGAATCGATGCCCGTGACCAAGCAAGCCGGGGACCACGTGGTCGGCGGCACGCTGAACCAGACCGGAGCGCTGGTCATCAGCGCCGGGAAACTGGGCAGCGACTCCATGCTGGCCCGTATCGTCGCCATGGTCGCCGCCGCCCAGCGGTCACGGGCCCCGATCCAGGGCCTGGTCGACAAGGTCTCCGCCTGGTTCGTTCCCATCGTCATCGCCATCGCCGTGGCCGCCTTCATCATCTGGGCCCTGGTTGGACCCGAACCCCGGATGGCGCACGGACTGATCGTGGCCGTTTCCGTGCTGATCATTGCCTGCCCGTGCGCCCTGGGCCTGGCCACGCCGATGTCCATCATGGTCGGCGTCGGGCGCGGCGCAGGACTGGGCGTGCTCATCAAGAACGCCGAAGCCCTCGAACGCATGGAAAAAGTCGACACGCTGGTGGTCGACAAGACCGGGACCCTGACCGAGGGGCGGCCCTCCGTCACCGCGATCGTCACGGCCGCGGGCTTCGAGGAACAGGACGTGCTGCGCCTGGCCGCCGCGGTCGAGCAAGCCTCCGAGCACCCGCTCGGCCTGGCCATCATCGAAGCCGCTCAGGGCGCCGGCATCACCATTCCCTCCGTGGAGGAATTCGACTCGCCGCTGGGCAAGGGCGTCGCCGGAACGGTGGAAGGACGGCGGGTGACGCTGGGCAGTGCACAATTCCTGGCTTCCGGGGGCGTGGGGACCGACACGCTCGCAGCGCGCGCCGACGAGCTGCGAGCCGACGGTGCGACCGCCATCTTCGCCAGCGTCGATGGGCTCCTTGCCGCGGTTTTCGCCATCGCGGATCCGGTCAAGGAAAGCACCCCCGCCGCGCTGGCCGCCCTGCGGAAGGAAGGCATCCGCGTCCTCATGCTCACCGGGGACAACCGCACCACCGCCGAGGCGGTCGCCCGGCGGCTGGGCATCACGGAAATCGAGGCCGAAGTGCTCCCCGATCACAAGAGCGCCGTGGTCGAGCGCCTGCGCAGCGAAGGACGGATCGTGGCGATGGCCGGGGACGGCGTCAACGACGCGCCCGCCCTGGCCGCGGCCGACGTCGGTATCGCCATGGGTTCCGGAACCGATGTGGCGATCGAAAGCGCCGGCATCACCCTGCTCCGGGGGGACCTGACCGGAATCGTGCGGGCCAGGAAGCTCTCCGAAGCCACCATGGCCAACATCCGCCAAAACCTCGTCTTCGCGTTCATCTACAACGCGGCCGGGATCCCACTCGCCGCAGGAATCCTCTACCCCGCGTTCGGCCTGCTACTCTCCCCGATCGTCGCCGCCGCCGCGATGGCGCTGTCCTCCGTCAGCGTCATCACCAACGCGCTGCGCCTGCGCGCCATGAAAATCTGACCCGCACCGGCCGCGGGGCAGCACCCTACCCCGCCGGCCCGGGCTGCCGGCCGGAACCTGATCCGCCCCGTGGGTGGCATGGTTCCCGGTTCACCCCAAGGGGCGGAAAACTTCGCTTCGGCAGAGAACGCGGCCAACTGCCCGGATCAGTCATCCAAGGCAGCGCCTTGGTGCGGAGCAGGACCGGGCACTGCTGACCGGTTATTCGCCGGCCGAACGCTTGGCGCCTTCGGCAGGGGTCCACCATGTGTTGGGGGGAGCGACGGTGAACCGGCGCCCTGAGATGGTAGCGGGTACGACCCGTACGAAGTGGTCTTTCCTGCCTGCCTGCCACGGAAACAGCGGCAGCGAAAAGGTGCTCAAAACGTCCTCGGTCTGGGTCAGAAGCTCGGCTTTGCCCCTGATCACCACGCTCCAGGCCACTCCTGTTTCCGGAACCCCGTCGGCTTCCATGGCGACCGGGAACTCTGCCAGGGCCGCTTCAAGCTTCGTCCCAGACCCTGTCCGGAAGACCACCGTTCCATGATCCGTGGTGTAGTTGACCGGAAAAATATCGGGCCCGTCTCCATGCCATACGGCCAGACGGCCCACAGACACCTGCCGCAGCAGACTCCAGCACTCCTGGCTTTCCAACAGCTCTGTCCCGGGCACCGCCGGCTTGTTCTCCATACCGCCGATCCTAAGCTCAACCGTCGTCAAGGGACAGGGGCGCTGAAGGATCCCTTGCCGGGAATTGCTCACGTCCACGGTTCCCGTATCTGGAAGGAGGGCCCGTTGCGCTGGAGGCAGACGGACTCAACCCCTACGGAACGATTGCCTGGAGCGTCGTGGTGAAAGGCCATCCTGACGTGGTCGGAGAGGATGAGGACGCTCCGGAGGCGGCGGAGCACAGGGTCTCGCCGTGGGGGCCAGGGGTGAAGGATCACCTGGTCCGTATCACGCCCACGGAAGTCAGTGGCCGCCGTTTTGTTATCAGTCATACCAGACGATGGTGGCCGCCCCTGGAGTCCTGAGGCGGGGCAGATGCCCCGTCCTGTGCATCTCCCAGTGACGGGCAAGAAGGGCTGTCTTGACAGTATCGACCGCTGATCCGCGGTAGTCCGCCACCGCAGATGCAAGGGCGATGTTTTCAACCTGACAGCGCAGGGAACCTTGTTCGTCCAGCCGCACTGGACGGCCGCCGGGACACACTGCTTCCACCCGTTGCCTGACTAACGGAGGGAGGGAACCATGCTGCGACGGTTTCTTACGGGCGGCGCATGGGTCTTGGGGCCCTGTTTGGGCAGAGCAACCCCCCGTAGGATCTCCTCATGACCGACAAGAACATAGTGCCTGAGGCAGAGATTCTCGATCCCGACGATTGTTGGAGGCTGCTGGGTGAAACGACCGTGGGTCGGCTCGCGGTCATCGTCGATGGCCATCCCGACGTCTTCCCGGTGAACTTCACAGTGGACAACCGGACACTCGTCTTCCGCACGGGCAGCGGAACCAAGCGGCAGGCGATTGAAGCCGACGCCGTCGTTGCTTTGGAGGCGGATGCCGTGAGCGCCGAATTCGGCCTGGCCTGGAGCGTTGTGGTCAAAGGTCGGGCTGAGGAGACTACGCCCACTGGTCCGGCCATGGACGAAATCCGCCGCGGACTTTTTCCTTGGCAGGGGGTTGGACAAGACCATCTGATCCGGATCGTTCCCCGGTTGGTATCAGGCAGGCGCTTCAGCGTCACCACGCCCATGTTGTGGCGCACGTCCTTGAACGAGGCCACCCGCGCAGGACTTGAGTAGCACAGCGGAACTCCAATTGGGCAGCCGAACCTGAATGGTCGCGTTTCAATGCGTTGGGCCCCGAGGTTTCCTGCCGCACGAGGGCCGGGGACGCAAGGACGTCCAGGAGGAACGGCGGTCAGCTTCCCTCGCTCTGGCGTCCCGACGTTCCGGGTTCCCGACGGTCTGGCATCCGCGGACCCAGCCGCGGCCGAACTGTGCCCGGCGCTCGGGGCCGCCTGCCGGGGCGCACGAGCGTGGCCCAAAGGTGCCAGAGCATCCCGGCAAAGGTGGCGAGGAACGCTGCGACGGCTACCCACAACTCTGCACGGCCGATAACAGCGACAATGGGCAGATGGTCTGCGCGCCCCAGATAAATTCCCGCCACGGCGTACATACCGAGGGGGAAGATGACGCTCCAGAGCCCAGGTTCGAAGGCCAGCGGCACGCGGTGGATCACGTGCCTCCACCACCCGGCCGCGAGGAGCACGGGAAAGAGCCACGAGGCGAAGGCCCAGAACACCACGGACGAACCGGCCACGAGCCCGCGGGTCGCGTCCACCATGGGCGCGCCGGCCATTTCGACAATCCGCGCGCCGGCCAGGACGCTGATCGCCATGGCGCCCATGGCCACGAAGTACTGTGGGCGGAGGTCCTCCGGCCTGATGGGGTAGGTCATGAGCCGCAGCGAGACGAATATCCCCACAGCGGCATAGAGGATGATCCCCACCGACCATGCCACGACGGCGACCAGAGCCAAGGTCGCGCGCCAGTCCGGCCCGGCGAGAGGCTCGACAGACGCCGCCGCGACCGCCACGGACTGGCTCGCTACGCACCATATGAACCATGTGCCGTTTGCGTCCTTGACCACGGGCCGCTCGTCCCGGCCGAGCACAGCTGTCCACGGCACGACGTAGCCGAGCACCACCCAGGCAAGCATCGCGACAACGAGGAGCAGCGCCGTCGCATCCGGCCAACCTGCCATTCCGAGCCGCACGCCGAGCACATTCGTCCCGGCGATGAAGGTGAAGAAGCCGAACGCCCGGGCGGGATCCATGAAGTCGCGGCGCATATCCTCGTGAAACCTGATCAGACGCACCAGGCTGAGCACGAGGATCACTGTGTAAGAGGCCGCGCAGATCACGAGGAGTGCAGCCGACAGCGCGTGGAAGCCTTCGAGCTCGAGCCCCACCGAAATGATCCCGCTGGCCATCGTGAGAGCGAAATACCCCGGTGTGAGGGTCTGCACTGCCTCGGCGACGCGCGAACCGAAGGAACTCGGGGAGTGAGCGGCCGTGGTCATAGCACCAAGCTTAAGTGGCATCCCGCCTGCGTGACGAGGGCCACAGTCCCATCGATCCGAGTATGGAAAGTAACGGTGTATCTGCCCGGACACGCCAGCTATCTCAGACGAAGAACTGCTCAAGATTGGTTGTATCAACTGCTTCTGGCCGCTACCAGGATCTTTATATCTGGCTCTCCGCTTGGTTAATGAGGGCAGTGATGTCCGCCGGACGAGGCTGTTTCGTAGCGGCGCCTACTGCCCGTCAGCGGCGTCAGCTCATTTGGTGCGGGCATGGGACCTATGGTTGCCTACTCAATTGCTGGGTGCTTGCCGTTGCTGGGTGCTTGGCGCCTTCAGCGGGGGTCCACGCCTGGGCGGCGATCCTGAGCTTCCACAGCCATCGGAAAACCGTTTAGAGCGGCCTTAAGCTTTGTCCCCGTCCCTGTCGAGAAATTACCGCTCGATGTCAACGGTGCAGTTGACAGGAAAACTGCCAGGTCGTCTCAAAGCCACACTGCCAAGCGGCCCACAGACACCCGTCGCAAAGATTCAAGCACTCCTGGGTCCCAACCCACCCTGCGTCCCTGATGAAGTGCCCCGGGGCGCGCTCGCTCTTTGGTGCCGCTCCCCTCACAGCGTCGGTTCTGCCCCGAATGGGGGATCACCACGGAATCTATCTGAATGCGCCGGGACGGACGTCGCGGTGAAGCTGAGGAGCATCCTCAGACAGCCGGTCAGAACCCTCGAACACGGAGCATGGACTCGTGGCGGATCAGAAGCGTTCTGGCTGCTCACCCAGGTTGAAGTGCCGCCCGCTGACACGCGACGGTTTGATTTCCACGTAGAAGTCCTTGAGTGTGGGGATCCATGTCTTGAGGTTCAGCGCCTCGGCTGCGGCAATGTCCGAACTCTGCTCAAGGACCCGGGCGCGTCCCTTGACTACGACGCTCCAAGCTTCGTCAGAGGTGATGCCATCTGCCTGAAACACCACGTTCTCATTGATGGTCAGCTCGGCAAGCTTGGTGCCAGGTGCCGTACGCAGCAGCAGGAGGCCGTCGTGTGCGCGGTAGTTGATGGGAAAGACGTCCGTTTCACCGGCGGCGGTCAGCACCAAGCGCCCATGCTGGGTGTTCTCCAGCAACTTCCAGCACTGCTCATCGTCAAGGACAAGGATCGGGTCATCATGAGAGAACATCATGGTTACATCCTTCGGACGTTCGTAGAGCAATGTAAAGGGCAACCCACGATCCGTTCTAAAATACTCCCGTTGGTTGATTAGCGGATGATGGCGGACGGCGCTCCGAGTAAGACCGTTTAACCCGCAGATTGCCCCGTGATTGGTCGTCCATGACCGTGGTGACCCAAGTCCGTGCCCGGCATCAGGCTAGCCGTGCGGCCGGCCGGAACCCTCGTCCGCACGCCCGGGAGCTTCAACCGCGGCGGGCGTGCGGACGACAGCGAGTGTGAAGACGAACGCTGCCACAGCCGTCACCACGAGCAGCATGAGCCCGATGAAGTAGCTGTTGTCGGCGGCGTTGTACGTGGCGCCCATGACCAGTGGAGGGAAGTAGCCGCCCATGCCGCCGGCCGCGCTAACGATGCCGCTGATGCTGCCCACTTTGCCCGGCGGTGACAGCCTGCCCACCCAAGCGAACACGCCTCCGGTGCCCAGGCCGAGCGCGGCCGCCATCGCCACGAAGGTCAGTCCGGCCGGGATCTCGCCGTCGGGCCGAAGGTTCACGATGTAGGCCAGGACTGCGATGCCTGCCAGCGACGAGAGAACCACCGGTTTGGAGCCGATACGGTCCGCAAGCACGCCGCCGATAGGGCGGAAGAGGACGGCCGCCAGGGCAAAACCCGCGGTCCGGGTGCCTGCTGCTGTGGGATCAAAGTCGTAGATGTCCCGGAGGTAGGTGGGCAGGTACGTGGCAAAGGAGACGAATCCGCCGAAGACGATGGCGTAGAGGAAGCACAGCTTCCAGGTGACGGAGAGGCCTGCCGCTTCTCTTAGTTTGGGAACCACAGGGGCGGTGTTCCGCTGCCACCCGGGCGCCTCTTTGACGTTGAACCAGACCAGGGCTGCCATGGCGATGAGGAGGCCGGCGATCAGGAGATGCGTTGCCAGGTAGCCGATCGCGCTTACCAGGCGCGGAGTGAGGAAGGCCGCGAGAGCGGTCCCGCCCATCCCGGCCCCGAAAACACCGGTGGCGAAACCACGCCGGGAGGGCTCGTACCAAGCGCTGACAAAGGGAATGCCGACGGCGAACACGGTGCCGGCGATGCCCAGCAGCAGGCCTGCTCCCAGCACCACGGCATACGATCCGAGCGTGCCGCCGAAGGCTACCAGCAGGACGGGGGGAACACTGCCCAGCAGCACGAATGTAAACATGACACGGCCGCCGAAACGGTCTGCCATGGCTCCTACCACGATCCGGCCAAGCGATCCCACGAAAATCGGCATGGCGACCAGAACAGCAGTGGCCGTGGGGTCCAGCCCCATCTCCTGGGTATAGCGGGCGCCCAGGGGCGCCACAATGTTCCAGGCCCAGAAGGCCATGAGCGAGGCGCTGGTGGCCAATGCCAGCTGCCGCCCCTTGCCGGTGCGAGGGGACTCAGGAAGTGGAGCGGATCCGGTAACTGTGTACTCCTCTGCTCACTGGTTCCGGGTATCCCGGTCCCTGGTCCCGACGGCGGACCAGCCGCGCCTGGCGGGCGGGGTGGCGTTCCGTGCCCCGTCGCCCCCGGCCGGGCGGCCGCGGTCACGCGATCGGTAGACGATGTACGGACGGAACAGGTAATGCAGCGGCGCGGTAAAGGCATGGACCAGCCGTGTGAAAGGCCAGATCATGAAGAGCGCCATACCCACCAGCGTGTGGAGATGGAAGGAGAACGGTGCAGCTGCCATAGCGGCGAGGTCAGGTTGGAAGATGAAAAGTGAGCGGAACCACGGAGCCACGGTTTCGCGGTAGTTGTGCCCGTGCTCGCCCTCAAAGACGCTGGCGAGGGTGGTCCACAGGCCAAACACGATGGCGGCGGTGAGCACCACGTACATGGTTTTGTCGTTTTTGGTGGTCGCCATAAACACCGGCCCGGTGGTGCGCCGGCGGTAGATCAGCAGGATGATGCCGCCCAGTGTTCCCACGCCCGCTATGCCCCCGACAAACAGGGCGTTGAAGTGGTAGAAATCCTGGCTCATTCCCACCGCTTGGGTCCAGGCCATCGGGATGACCAGGCCGAAGAAATGCCCGGCAATGACGGCGAGCAGGCCGAAGTGGAACAGCGGGGAGGCAATCCGGAGCAGCTTCGATTCGTACAGCTGGGAGGACCGGGTGGTCCAGCCGAACTGGTCGTACCTGTACCGCCAGATGAGGCCGCCCACCAGGACCACCACCATGACGTAGGGCAAGACGCCCCAAAGGACGATGTCCAGGGCGGTGAGTTCGACGGCGGCTCCGGGGTCTGTCTCGAAGGTTGGCATGGTCAGGCCCCTTTCACGGGCAGCAGGCGCGGATCGTAGGGGTCCAGCCCTACCGCTTCGGTGGGCGGGCCGTAACCTGCCATCCGCATGACGGCCTGCTCATCAGCCGGCGATTTCCCGGGAAGCGTGGCGCAGATGGCCTGGAGAATTCGGGCATGCGGCAGTTCGTCCCGCAGTAGCCCGAACCTGAGCATCTCAAGGCTCGCCCGGTACCGGATCAGCAGCCCGCGTCCCGCCGCCATGTCCACCAGGGCGGCGTATTCCAGGACCATGGGCAGGTAGTCCGGCAGCTCGCCGTGGGTATCCACCAGGATGTCGCTTTGTCGGTACGTCTTCTTGAAGGTGCCCAGCACCTCGCCGCGGCGCCGGGTGTCCCCGTCAGTCCAGTAGCTCAGGTGCAGCGCGTGGCGTCGGCCGAGGTCGAACTCGCGCACATAGTGGGCCTGGATCTCCATCGGCTCCGAGGATTCGAGCAGATCCAACACGTCGTCGAAGTCCTGGCTGGCACCGGGCAACTCGGCGAGTGCCGCCCGCATCAGCGGGACCCGGCCGATGAGCTCCTCGTCGGGGTAGGACAGGCACCAGGCCGCGGCGAGGTAGAGGACCTGAATCCGGCGGGTCATGGCTGCTCCCCCGGGGTGTGCTTTTCGGGGAATAGCCCCGGCGGCGCACCGGTGCCGTCCCAGTTCAGCAGGTTCACCCGGCCACGCAGGGACGTTTCACCGGGCGCCGAGTCAGAGGTCTGACGGTCGCGGAGAGCGTTGAACGTTTCCACCGCCACCGGGACGGGCCTGCCGCTCGCCTCGCCGAACGGGGAGGAATCCTGCATGCCCGGTCCGCCGTCGAAATCGAGTGAACAGCCCATCTCCTCAAGGTCATGCGCCTGTTCCACGTGGGCCTTGGGAATGACATAGCGTTCGTCGTATTTCGCGATGGCCATCAGCCGGTACATCTCGTACATGGTTTGGCTGTCCATGCCCACAGCCTCCGGAATGGAGTCGTCGGGGTCGTTGCCCAGGCTGATGCCGCGCATGAAGGAGCGCATGGCCGCGAGCTTCTTCAGCACCGCTGTGACCCGGTCCGCGTCCCCGGCGGTGAAAAGTTCCGCGAGGTATTCCACCGGGATCCGCAGCGCGTCGATGGCGCCGAACAGGTTGCCGTGATCCTCGCCGTCGTGCCCCTGGTCCCGCAGCAGGTCCACCACCGGCGAGAGCGGCGGGACGTACCAGACCATTGGCATTGTCCGGTATTCGGGGTGCAGCGGAAGTGCCACTTTGTAGATCTTGGCGAGGGCGTAGACCGGGGAGCGCCGGGCGGCGTCGATCCAGTCCTCCGGAATGTTCTGGGCCCGGGCTTCGGCCTGGACGGCGGGATCGTTCGGGTCCAGCAGCACGTCCATCTGGGCGTCGTAGAGTTCCTGCGGGTCCGTGACGGACGCCGCCGCAGTGACGGCGTCGGCGTCGTACAAAAACAGCCCTAGGTACCGCAGCCTGCCCACGCAGGTCTCAGAGCAGACCGTCGGCAGCCCAACCTCCACCCGGGGGTAGCAGAAAGTGCATTTTTCGGCTTTGCCCGTCTTGTGGTTGAAGTAGATCTTCTTGTAGGGGCACCCGGTGACGCACTGGCGCCAGCCGCGACATTTGTCCTGGTCCACCAGGACAATCCCGTCCTCCACCCGCTTGTAGATGGCGCCGGAGGGGCAGGAGGCCATGCAGGAGGGGTTCAGGCAGTGCTCGCAGATCCGCGGGAGATAGAACATGAAGGTCTGCTCGTACGCGAACTTGATCTTGTCCTCGGACTCGCGGCGGACCTTCTCCACGATCGGGTCCAGGTGGCCGTATTCGGTGGAGCCGCCCAGGTCATCGTCCCAGTTCGCGGACCAGGTGATCTTGGTGTCCTCGCCGGTGATCAGGGACTTGGGCCGGGCCACCGGGAAGTCGTCGCCCAGGGGCGCGTCCACAAGGGTCTTGTAGTCGTAGGTCCACGGCTCGTAATAGTCCTTGAGCTCGGGCTGGACCGGGCTGGCGAAGATTCCCAGGAGCTTCTTCACCCGGCCGCCGGCCTTGAGCACCAGCTTGCCGCGCTTGTTCAGCTCCCAGCCGCCCTGCCATTTCTCCTGGTCCTCGTAGCGGCGCGGATACCCCTGGCCGGGGCGGGTTTCCACGTTGTTGAACCAGACGTATTCGGTGCCGGCCCGGTTGGTCCAAGCCTGTTTGCAGGTCACCGAGCAGGTGTGGCAGCCGATGCACTTGTCCAAGTTCATGACCATGCCCATTTGAGCCATAACGCGCATCAGTACTGCACCTCCTGGGAACGACGGCGGACGGTGGCCACCATGTCACGCTGGTTCCCGGTGGGGCCGAGGTAGTTGAAGGCGTAAGCCAGTTGGGCGTAGCCGCCGATCAGGTGCGAGGGTTTAACCAGCAGTCGGGTGACGGAGTTGTGGATGCCGCCGCGCCGTCCCGTGGCCTCGGACTTCGGCACATCGATGGTGCGCTCCTGCGCGTGGTGGACGTAGACCACGCCAGCCGGCATCCGGTGGCTGACAATGGCCCGGGCCACCAGGACGCCGTTGATGTTCAGGCACTCCACCCAATCGTTGTCCTTGACCTGGATGGACTCGGCATCGGCAGGGCTCATCCAGACCGTGGGCCCGCCGCGGGACAGCGAGAGCATCAGCAGGTTGTCCTGGTATTCGGAGTGGATGGACCATTTGGAGTGGGGCGTCAGATACCGGACCACTACTTCCAGCTGCCCGTTGCTGCCGAGCTTGGGTTCGCCGAAGAGCCGATGCATGTCCAGTGGCGGCCGGTAGATCGGCAGGGCTTCCCCGATGTCGATCATCCAGTCATGGTCCAGGAAGAAGTGCATCCGCCCGGTCAGGGTGTGCCAGGGCTTGAGCCGTTCCACGTTGATGGTGAACGGGGCATAGCGCCGGCCGCCGGTCTCCGAGCCGGACCATTCCGGCGACGTGATCACGGGGACCGGGCCTGCCTGGGTCTGCGCAAACGTGATGAACTTTTCCTCGGAGCCTTCGGACAGGTCCGCCAGCTTCCGCCCGGTGCGGACTTCCAAGTCCTTGAAGCCCTGAACGGACAGGGCGCCGTTTGTGGTGCCGGAGAACGCCAGGATTGCCTCGGCCATCTTCGCGTCGGTATCGATCGCTGGGCGGCCGTCCGCGGCACCTCCGAGCATCACTCCGTTGGAGCGGCTGAGCCGCGCCAACGGGCCGGCGAGTTTGTAGGTGACGTTCTTGACCGTGAAGCCCAGCTTGTCGGCCAGTGGCCCGACGGCGGCGAGCTTGTCCGCGATGGCCGTGTAGTCCCGCTCCACCACGGAGAAGACGGGCATGTTCTGCCCGGGTACAGCGGGGATGTCCGTGTTCCGCCAGTCCCGCACAATCCCGCCGGGCTGGGCGATCTGCCCCGGGGTGTCGTGCTGCAGCGGCACACTGACCAGGTCCCGGCGCACGCCCAGGTGCGTCTTCGCCAGCCGGGAGAACTCCCGGGCCAGCAGGTGGAACGTGTCGAAGTCCGTTTTGGTCTCCCATGGCGGGTCGATGGCCGGGCTGAAGGCGTGCACAAACGGGTGCATGTCCGTGGAGGACAGGTCATGCTTCTCGTACCAGGTGGCGGCGGGGAACACGACGTCGGACAGCAGCGTGGTGGACGTCATCCGGAAGTCCGCGGAAACCAGCAGGTCCAGCTTCCCCTCCGGGGCCTCCTCATGCCACTTCACGTCCTTGGGCTTAAGCCCTTCGGCGTGGTCTTTCAGGACGTTGTTGTGGGTTCCCAGCAGGTTGCGGAGGAAGTACTCATTGCCCTTGGCGGAAGAGCCGAACAGGTTGGAGCGCCACAGCACGAGCGTCCGCGGCCAGTTCTCCGGGGCATCCACGTCCTCGATCGCCGGGTTCAGGGTGCGGTTTTTCAGCGCGTCCGCGATGTAGCTGGGGGTGTCCTTCGCGGTGCCGGCGGCGACGGCGGCCTCCGCCTCATCCGCGAGGTCCAGGGGGTTCCGATCGAACTGCGGATAGAACGGCATCCAGCCGAGCCGCGCGGACTGGGCCAGTGCGTCCGCGGTGTGCATCCCGTCCAGGGCTCCGGTAGAGAGCGGGGACTTCAGCGCATCCGCGGAGTACCCGTCCTGCCGCCACTGGTCCGTATGCATGTACCAATAGCCGGTGCCGATCATGGTCCGCGGCGGCCGCGACCAGTCGAGCCCGTTGGCCAGCGACACCCAGCCAGTGGCCGGCCGGGTCTTCTCCTGGCCGACGTAGTGCGCCCACCCGCCCCCGTTGCGGCCCATGCAGCCGGTCAGCATCACGAGCGCCAGCACCGCCCGGTACGTGGTGTCGCCGTGGAACCACTGGCAGATCCCGGCGCCCATAATGATCATCGAGCGGCCCTTGGACTCCTCAGCGTTGCGGGCGAACTCCCGCGCGACACGAATACAGGCGTGCGCGGGAACGCTGGTGATCTCCTCCTGCCACGCCGGGGTATACGGCGTCGCGGCGTCATCGTAGCCGGCAGCCCACTCCCCCGGCAGCCCTTCGCGGCCGACGCCGTACTGGGCCAGCATGAGGTCGAATACGGTGGTGACCAACTGGCCTTCGACCTCGAGGACGGGCACGCCGCGCCTCAGGACGCTGCCGGCGCCGCCGGCGTCCTCGAAGCACGGCAGCAGGATCTCGACGCTGTCCCCGGACACTTCGCGCAGCGACAGGGCCGGCTCGATCCCCTCAAGGTCCAGGTTCCATTTGCCCTCACCGCTGCCCGAGTAGCGGAACCCCATGGAACCGTTGGGCACCGCGGGGAGGCGGGTCTTCCTGTCGAACAGCACCGTGCGGAACGCCGCGTCCTCGGCCCCGGACTCGGCCGGAAGGTCCTTCGCGGTGAGGAACTTCGACGGCGTCAGCGAACCGTCGTCGCGCCGTTCCAGCCGGACCAGAAACGGCAGGTCCGTGTACTGGCGGACGTAGTCAGCGAAGAAAGGCACCTCACGCTCGATGAAGAATTCCTTGAGCATGACGTGCCCCATGGCCATCGCCAGTGCCGCATCCGTTCCGGCCTGGGCGGGGAGCCATTCATCGGCGAACTTCGTGTTGTCCGCATAGTCCGGGCTGACCGTCACCACCTTGGTGCCGCGATACCGCACCTCCGCCATCCAGTGCGCGTCCGGGGTCCGGGTCACGGGCACGTTGGAGCCCCACATCATGAGGTAGCCCGCGTCCCACCAGTCACCGGACTCCGGCACGTCGGTCTGGTCCCCGAAGACCTGCGGACTGGCCACGGGGAGGTCGGCGTACCAGTCGTAGAAAGACGTCATCACCCCGCCGATCAGCTGGATGAAGCGGGTCCCGACGGCGTGCGAGACCATGGACATGGCCGGGATCGGCGAGAAGCCAGCGCAGCGGTCCGGCCCGTACGCCTTGATGGTGTTCACGTGCGCGGCGGCGGCGATTTCGATCGCCTCGTGCCAGGACACCCGCACCAGGCCGCCCTTGCCGCGGGCCTGCTGGTAGCGGCGGCGCCGTTCAGGGTCCCCCACGACGTCGGCGAAGGCCAGCACCGGGTCACCCAGCCGGGCCTTGGCCTCACGGTACATCTCCACTAGGACACCGCGGGCGTAGGGGAACCGGACCCGGGTAGGTGAGTAGGTGTACCAGGAAAAGGCCGCCCCGCGCGGGCACCCCCGCGGCTCGTATTCCGGGCTGTCCGGCCCCACCGACGGGTAGTCCGTCTGCTGGGATTCCCAGGTGATGATGCCGTCCTTGACGTACACCTTCCACGAGCATGAGCCGGTGCAGTTCACCCCATGTGTGGAGCGGACCACTTTGTCGTGGCTCCACCGGTCGCGGTAGAAGATGTCGCCTTTCCGGCCCCCCTCCCGGAACACCGCCCTGCCGTCCTCCGTCTGGTCCCATTTCGTGAAGAAACGGCCCAACTTCAACATCGCATCCGAGGCTGCTCCGTCGAGCCCAGGGACAAACCGATCCTCAGTCATGTTGCCACCCTAGGGACAACAATGCGCAACCGCTACAGTTTCCGGATTTATAAACAAAACGTGCGCTAATCCTTTTATATTCAGGCTGCTCGATTCGCCGGTTCTGCTACGCCATATCGGCCGCATATCAGCAGTGGCGGAAACGGCATCCCCGCTTCCCCAACCCGTAGCTGGTCCAGGTTACGTCAGGAACTGACAGTTACAGTGGGTGGTGCTGGCCGTGGTCCAGTCCGGTTTCGCCCTTGGAGGGTTGGAAGGTTTCTTCGATCGCCCACCGGGCGCCGGCGATCCTGACCAGCTCGGCCAGCGAGACCCGGTTCGGGCCGTGGCAAATGTAGTAGGCGAGGTCGGTCGGGTCTTTCAGGGACCGGCGGGCCAGCAACCAGTGTTCTCCGGTTTCGGCGGGTCCGTTGATGCGGGCCCTGGCCCAGGAGTACAGCCGGTCGCCCTTGGTCCCGGCCCCGGCGGTCCGGGACCGCCAGGCAGCGCCGCGCAGCGAAGCGATGAGTTTATCCGCGCGCCATCGCTCGCCGATCCCGGCACCAGCCGACGGAAGTGGACGGGAGGGGTTTCGCCGCCATTGCACATACCTCCGCTTTACCTTGCCTGCCAACCATATCCAGAGTCGAGGCGCCTGTAATCGTTCGGGACGTTCGCCCCTACCCGCGCATGGCGGCCGGCTGCACACTGGATATTGACGTCGGACTCATGCGTCCAATGCACGTTCAGGAGGGTACAAATGTCACTTTCCAGGCGCGAGCGTGGCCAGCTCAACGAGATTGGGCGCCAGTTGCTCGAGGATGACCCGCAGCTCGCCGCACGCTTGGGGCAGCCGCCGCGGCCAGCGTCCAATGGCTGGATCCTGGCCGGCGCGGTGCTGCTCACTTCAACCGGCTTTGTCATCTTGATGATCGGAGCTGCGCTGATGTCCACGGCACTTGGCGCCGCTGGCTTCATCGCCATGGCAGCCGGTGGATCAATCGCATCGCGCCGTATCGGCCCTCCGCGACTCCGGTGGGTGAAGCGGCCGCCCAATCCTGAGGTTCGACACAACACCTCGGTCGAATAGATGCTGGAGAAAAGTATTTCGCGGCCGGACTGGCTGAGCTTGGTCTTCTTCTCCTGCTGATGGGTCTCGTTTCCCCGGGGCACGCCGGAAACTTGTGAGCCTGCTGAACGAGGGCCAGAAGACACATGCAAAGGGGCTGCTAGTGCGCGATACTGACGGCATGAACGCTGCGGCGGGAAAGCCGGACCGGGTCCTCCTTTTTATCGTGTCCGCGATAGCCCTGTTGGTGATCGTCGCGCTGGCAGTCGTTTTCACCCGCGGAGAACCAGAGGTGCTGGATGAGTCCACGCCTGCGGGCGTTGTCCAGCGGTACAGCACGGCGGTCATCGACGGCGACACGGCCACTGCCGATTCCTACCTCACGGAGGCTGCCCGCTCCTCCTGCAGCGGGTTCCGCGAAAGCGGCCCGCTGCCCACCCGGATTGTCTTGATCGCAACCACCGAGCGGGACAGCACGGCCCTGGTGAAGGTCTCTGTCGTTGGCTCCGGTTCTGGCGGCCCATTCGGACCCTCCGAATACGAGATGGAGGACCGCTTCTCCCTGGTGAAGACCGATGGCAAATGGCTGGTCGACCAGGCACCGTACCAGCTTCTGTCCTGCACCGGATCGACGTTGAAGCAATGACTTCCCGAGTCTCCACAACAGCTTCAACGGCAGGGTCCGCCCAACTCACCCTCCGCCGCCTGATCCTCTACGTACTGTTGTTTGCCTTGGTGGTGATCGCGGCTGTCGGGCTCAGCGGCCTTTTGGAGCGCCTGTTCAGTACGGGCGCGCTGCTGGCCTCCAGTGATGTGACCGGACTTGCCCGCTCCCTTGCCTTCACGTTGATCGGCGGACCGCTCGCCGCGCTCCTGTGGTGGGTTGTCTGGAAAAGGCTCGACGACGGCGCGGAGCGCATCTCAGCGGGGTGGGGCCTCTACTTGGCCGCCGCCTACGCGGTGTCGCTGATCGTGTCTGTGACGGCCCTCCTGGGGTTGGCGGCGTCCTTCATCGGCCAGCAAGAACCCCGGTGGTATTCGCCGTTGTCCGTTGGCCTTGTCTGGGCCGGAATATGGATCTGGCACCGTTGGATGTGGCGGCACCCCGTCAAACATCCCGTCAATCTTGACGACGTCCCGGCCGTTATCGGTACGGCCTTCGGACTGCTCTTGGGCGCGTTCGCCGCCATCACGGCCCTGGGCGGCTTGCTCGACGTCGCAATCCGGGGCTTCACCAGCCTCACGCCGGGGACGGAAGCGTGGTGGCAGTCTGTGCTGCGGGCCCTGGTTTGGGCCGCTGGCGGAAGTATTGTGTGGTGGTGGCACTGGTTCAAGGTCGGCGGCCGCAAACTGGAGACCAGGCTGATGGATGTAGCACTGATTGCCGTTGGGATCTTTGCTGCGGGCATCACGGCGCTCGGCGGAGCCGGCGTCGTGGTTTTTGTGCTGCTGAGAACGGCATTCGACCGGGGTGACCCCATGAGTGAACTGCTGGCTCCGCTGGGCTCGGCTATCGCCGCTGCCGCCGTCGGCGCCTTGGCGTGGCGATATCACCGCGTCAGTGGGGCGCGTCGTTCCGTTGCCACGCGGCGTGCAGGGCGGCTTGTGACGTCGGGCGTTGCACTGGCGGCAGCTGCGTCCGGCATTGGCGTTGTTATCAATGCAACGCTGGCCATTACGGTTTCTCCCCTTGCGGGGAGCGGCACGCGCACCCTGCTGCTGGGCGGCATCAGTTCCCTCCTGGTGGGCGGTCCCGTCTGGTGGCAGGTGTGGAAGCCGGGGAGCCAACGGCAAAGCGCGGACGCCATTCCTCCCGGCAGGCGCGTTTACCTCATCGTGTTCTTCGGCATTAGTGCCGTGGTGGCGCTCATTGCCCTCCTGGTGATCGGGTACCGGATCTTCGAGTTCCTCCTTGGCGATGTGACCGGAGGCAGCTTCCTGGACCGCATCCGGGCGCCGTTCGGCCTCCTGGTGGCAGCGGGCCTCGTTGCCGCGTATCACTTTGCCCTGTGGCGGCGCGAGCGCGTACTCCTGGCGGCCGCGTCCCTGACCAGCGCGCATATCATCGACCGGGTCACGTTGGTGACGGCGTTCGATCCGGCGGCATTGTCCAAGGCGATCACCGCCGCCAACGGCGCGAAGGTCACTGTGTGGAGAAGGGCCGATGCCGGCCTCGAACCGTTGCTGGCGGGAGTCGACCTTCCACCGGAGCCAGGGCTGGTCGACCGGGTGGTCACGGCACTTGCCGGCGTCACCGCCCAGCACGTTCTGCTGGTGATCGGTCCGGCGACCGGTCAGCTAGCCCCCATCGAGGTAATTCCCTTGGAAAACAGAAATATCGTCCCCAATGATGGGCCGGTAAGCGGCGTTATCCCTTCTGGAAACTAGGTGACTGCAATGGGTGGACTAGTGCATTTTGAAGGAAACGTGATCGGACTCTGGCAGAACGGAGAGCCGGCTGCCCAACCTGAGGGATAGCGAATCGTGCCTTTGGCCATGCCAAGGCTTTTCAAGCTCAGGCAGTTCCTCCGGTTTATAGGTGACTTTTGGCCCTACAAGTCCACTAGCTCACGTTTCAGGCTGGAGGGGAGCAATCGTGTAATGAAGGGAAGCGGTCATAGTGGAGTCAGCGTTGCAGGATGCCAGGTTCGTGGTGGGGGTGGACGGGTCGGAGGCCTCGGTGGAGGCGCTCCGGCAGGCCCAGCGGCTGGCCGTCCCGGTTGGGGCCAAAGTGCTGGCCACCGCCTGCTGGGACGATCCACAGGTTTACGCCGGCTACGTCGCAATGGGCATAGACCGCTTCGAGGAACGTGTGGAGCTGATCCTCAACGAAGCGATGGAAAAGGCGTTCGGTCCGGAGACGCCCACCAACGTCATTCCTCGTGTCGTCAGGGGCCACCCCAGAGATGCGCTCATTGACGCCAGCCGCCACGCTGACATGATCGTCGTCGGCAGACGCGGCCATGGCGGATTCGGTGGCCTGCTCCTGGGATCCGTCAGCTCGGCCTGCGTTGCCCATGCGCACTGCCCGGTCCTCGTCGTCCACAGTCCCGAACAAAAGTCACAGGAAGGCCAGCCGTGAGATCCTCCAACCCAATCGCCGTCGCCACCAATGATTCTGCCCAGAGCCAGGCGGCCGTACGGTGGGCTGCGCAGCGGGCCGCGCGCGCCCACGTAGCCCTGGTGATCCTCCACGTAGTGGACGATCGCTGGGTGGCGGAGCCCATGCCCTGGACTGGAATGCTGCTGGAGAAGGCCGACGAACTGTTGGAAACCGCCGCCGGGCGCGTTCGGGGAACCGTTCCGGTTGAGATCACCACCAAAGTCCTGGAAGGAGGCGTCGCCGGCTCGCTGGGTAAGTACTCGACCAAGGTGTCAATGCTTGTGGTAGGTTCCGGCGCCCCCCATTTGGGTGGTTCGCTGACCGACCGGGCCCTGCAGGTCGCCGCCGCAGCGAAGTGTCCAGTCGCAGTCATCGGAGACCACGAGATCGAAGGCCGGCAGGGCGTGGTCGTAGGCGTTGATGGGTCGGAAGAAGCCACCCAGGCCGTTGCGTTCGCTGCCGCGGAGGCAGACCGGGAAGGCCAGGAGTTGACAGTGGTCTACGCTTCCCGGGGGCCCGACCGATGGATCGATAGTGCCGCCCTCACCGAGCATCTGGCCCAACGGGTTCAGGATGAGGAGCAGGTCGTGCTGTCCGAAACAATCTCCGGCCTCGGCGAGGATTATCCGGACCTTGTGGTGCACAAAGTCCTCGAAACCGAAATGGAACCGGCCGTGGCGCTGGTGCAGGCCGCAGCGTCCGCGCGGCTGCTCGTGGTGGGAAGCCGCGGCCGGGGCGGGTTCAAACGGCTGCTGCTCGGTTCCACGGCCCACGCGGTTCTGACGCATCCGCCGTGCCCTACGGTGATAACCCCCATCCAACGCGTGAAGCACAAGTAGGAGGAGCCCCAGCATGCAAGGCAACGGCTCAGGACCGGAAAGAGAAGTCCTCGACATACATGACTGCTGGAAATACCTCCGTTCGGCTTCGGTCTGCCGGGTCGCCGTAACAACGGCTGGCGGGCCCGAAATTTTCCCCGTGAACTACGTCCCCGACTATGGGACAGTCGTCTTCCGTACGGGCCCGGGTACCAAACTGGATGCGGTGCTTGCTGAAAGTCCGGTCGCGCTGGAAGCCGACGGCCTGAATACCTACGGAACCATCGCATGGAGCGTCATCATCAAGGGGACTGCCAAGGTTGTGGGCACGCAGGAGGATTTCCGGGAAGCAGCCGACGCCGGGCTGTCACCCTGGGAGGCGGGAGGCAAGGACCACCTGGTGCGTGTAACGCCCACGGAGGTCAGCGGCCGTCGGTTTGTCATCAATCCCCCGTCCGGCTGGTGGCCACCGCTGGACTCAGCACGGAAATAAACGTCCCGGCGACAGGGGAAGTCACGCCAGGTTTAGGCACGACGCCGGCCGTTACCTCACTGCCGCAACGCTCACCGGCGGGCCGCCCACCGGCGTCGCGGTTGGACGGCGGCCATCGCTCAGGGCACGAAGCGCGTTCAGGATCGTGGCCAGATCGACAAGCTCCTGGAGGAGGGCGCCGGCCACAGCTGGAATGTATCCGAATACCGCTGCTACCATCAGGCCGATGCTCAGCAGGATGCCTATCCAAATGCTCGCCAGCGCTATCCGGACCGTGCGCTGCCCGATGTCGACTGCCAGCGCCGCCTTGGATAGGTCGTCAAGCATGATGACGACGTCGGCCGACTCGCTCGCCGCGGTTGACCCTTTGGCGCCCATGGCGACACCAACATCGGCGGCAGCCAGGACCGGGGCATCGTTCACACCGTCGCCCACCATCAAGACCGGGCGTTCCCGCAGCCCGGCAACGATGGCGACCTTGTCACCGGGAAGACAGCCTGCCTGGAACCGGGAGATCCCGGCCTGCGAAGCGATCTTTTCGGCAGTGGCCCGCGCGTCGCCGGTGAGCAGCAGCGTTTCCCGAACGCCCAGCCGGCGCAGGTCAGCCAGCGTACTCACCGCATTGTCCCGGAGCGGGTCACTCATGATCAGCGCTCCCCCGAAACGGCCGTCAACGCCCACATAGACCGCCAGTTGTCCACCGGCCACCTCGGCCTCCTCGAACCCCGAGGTGACGGAACGGACAAAGTCAGGTTTACCCACCACCACCGTCTGGTCGCCGCAGGTGGCCGTGACCCCCTGGGTCGCGTGTTCGGACGCGTTTCTCCCCTGCAGAAGCTCAAGGCCTCGGTGCTGGGCAGCATCAATCACAGATGCGGCAAGGACATGGGACGAGTACTGCTCCGCCGAGGCCGCCAGTTGCAGCAGCCTGTCCTCGGAGATGCCTGCCGATGCCGCCTTGGAGATTCTGACGGCGCTGAGGGTCGGACGGCCATGAGTGAGCGTGCCTGTCTTGTCGAAAACGGCCGTGCGCACCCGGGCAAGCTGCTCGAGCGTTCCCCCATTCTTGATGATGATTCCAGCGTGGGCCGCCCGGCTTGTGCCGGCGAGGAATGCCACGGGAGCTGCGATAAGCAGCGGGCAGGGTGTGGCGACAACAAGGACCTGTGCGAACCGGGCCGGGTCCTGGCTGAAATACCAGCCCATCCCGGCCAGGGAGAACGCGAGGAGCGTGAATGGAATCGCATACCGGTCTGCGAGCCGGACCACCGGCGGCCGGCTGGATGCAGCCTCCTGGACCAAGGCCACGATCTGGCTGTACTGAGAGTCTTTCGCCGTGGACGTCGCCTTCATGTGCACGGCGTTGTCGCCATTGACGGATCCGCTGAGCAGCGTGTCTCCCTTTGCGTGTTCCACCGGCAAGCTCTCACCCGTCAACGTGGATTCGTCGAAACTGCCGGCCGCCGTCAGAAGCAGCCCGTCCACCGGAACCACCTCCGATGGCTTGATCAGTAGGATGTCGCCCCGGCTGACGTCCCCGGCCGGGATGTCTTCCGGGGGCAAACCCGGCAGTTCACGGTGTGCCGTTTGCGGGACGCGCTCGAGCAGGGACCTGAGTTCCCGGGTAGCACGCCCCTGGGCGATCTCTTCCAGGGCTTCGCCCCCGGCGAGCATCAGCACGATGATCAGGGCTGCCACGTACTCCCCTACAGCCACGGTCGCAGCGATTGCAGTCACGGCCAGGAGGTCAATCCCCCATCGGCCGCTGCGCAGCGCCTTAACCATGGAGCCGGACCGAAAGATCGCAACCAGGAGGGCGTAGCCGCTTGTCGTCCATTGGGCTGCCGATGCCTGCCCTGTGGCCAGGAGCACCGCAACGGCCGCCCCCGCCACGACGGTGCCGGCCACCAATGGAAAACGAATAATCGTGGTCCGCAACGCTGTCAGGGTCATGATGTCGACCCTACGGCCGTCCGGCGGTCACACGTAGGGGCCTTCGGACCCCTTGGGTCCAGCTTTAAGAGACGTACCGGGACCTTTGTCCCTGACGGTGTACGTCCCGTTCTGGAAGGATTGGCACAACTACCGCCGCCCACCACCCGAACGAAGTAGTTTTGGAAGGAGCATGCGCATGGCAGGATCATTCGAATTGTTCACGGATGCGGAATCACAAGTGCGGTTCACCCTTGTGGCGCAGGACGGGACGGTACTCGCCGTTTCCGGGCCGTACCCGGATAAGCGCGACGCCGCAGCCGCTATCAAGGATGTCCGTGAATGCGCCGGAACCGGTCTCATAAGAGATTTTTGCGCGGCTCCACAGACGGTCCGGGCAGGCGGTCACCCGGTTGGAGACCCAGTCGTCCGGCATCCTTCCGCCGCGGTCGGCAACGCAGCAAGCGCCTGACATGCAGCCAGCGGCGACGGCGGACGTCAAGACGCGGACTGTCCTGGCGGTTAATGGCCTGGTCAAACGCTACGGCGAGCGGACGGTTGTCGACGGCGTGACCTTCAACATCCGGGCGGGAGAAACCTATGGCCTGCTTGGGCCAAACGGTGCCGGCAAGACCACGATTATCTCGATGGTGGCTGGCCTAATCGCTGCCGACGCCGGGTCGGTCACCGTTGTGGGTGAAACGATGACTCCAACAAGCACACGTCCAAAGGGACACATTGGCCTTGTCCCACAGGAATTGGCGATCTATCCAGACTTGTCGGCGCGCGAAAACCTGTGGTTCTTCGGACGCCTCCAAGGGCTACGTCGCAAGGAACTCAGCGCCAGGACGAACGAACTGCTGGAACTCATCGGGTTGGCCGACCGGGCCGGAGAGCAGACCAAGAAGTTTTCGGGCGGAATGAAGCGCCGGCTGAACATTGGAATCGGACTTCTGCACCGTCCCACCCTGCTGATTCTCGATGAACCGACAGTTGGGGTTGATCCACAATCCCGGAACTCCATCCTGGAGTCGGTGGAGGGTCTGGCCACGGAAGGCATGGCCGTGCTCTACACCACGCACTACATGGAAGAGGCGGAGCGGTTGTGCGACCGCATCGCCATCATTGACGAAGGCCGGGTCCAGGCGGAAGGAACACGGGACCAACTGCTCAGGCTAAACCGGCGGCGTGGACCGCATCAATCTGCGCGGTAGCGGTAACACCAGCGCGGCTGCGGCAGCTTTGAAGGCGTTGCCGGGCGTGCAGCAGATCGACGTCAGTGCGACGGGTTTGCTCCTCACCGTCAGTGACGGGCCAAGTCTCTTGCCGGCCATCGTGACCGGGGCAGGGAACGCGGGGATGACGTTGACCACAGTGGAGATAGCCCGGCCGGACCTGGAATCCGTCTTCCTTCACCTGACCGGCAAAGCCCTCAGGGATTGACATGCGGGAAATCTGGGTAATGGTCGGAAATGACCTCAGGCAGCGTGTTCGCGATAAGTCAGTGTTCATCTTCTCCCTGCTGGTTCCGCTATCCCTCATGGGAGTCCTGAACCTCACCTTCGGCGGCTTCGGCCTCGACAGCGTCGAACTGAAGCCGGCCACCGTGGTTGCCAGTAATGAAGACGGCGGACCACTTGGCGGCGCCTTGCTCAATGCGCTTGATTCGCTGGAGATCATGGACGTCACGGTGAGAAGTGCCCCTGCCGCGGAGGTGCAGCAGGAGGCGCAGAATAGCGGTGCGGATCTGGGGCTGGTCATCCCCGCTGGCTTCACTACCGCTGTCACCTCCGACCAGGCTGTGTCCGTGCAGGTGGTGGAGGGCGACCGGCAAAGGATCGAAACTGACGTCCTGGTTTCAGTGGTGGACGGTCTTCTGGGCCAGCTTGGAGCCGGAGCAGTCGCAGCGATGGCCGGGGAAAGCGCCGGCCTCATCCTGGCCCTCTTCGCCGCAGTCGCTGCCGCGGCGGCGATGGTGATCGGCTCAATTTTTGACAACGACGCCGCAGCTTCCGGCGTCGGGGTGGGCCTGGGACTGGTGCTGGCCGGGCTGGGAGGTTCCATGGTGCCTGCGGAGTTCTTCTCCGAAACTCTTCAGACCGTTTCGCATGCCACCCCGCACCGCTGGGCCTATGACGCCTTCGCTGTGGTCCAGCGGCACGACGGCGGGCTGGCCGACATCCTGCCTCAATTGGGGATTCTCGCCGCGATGGCCGCGGCGTTGCTGGCACTGGGTGCCCTCCTGTTGCAGCGGAGTCTCAACCGCGCGCTGTAGGACCATCCGTTGGGGTAGGGCCGTCCGGCGGAAGGGGTCCAGCCGGCAGGGCCGGCGGGCGCACCGTCTTGCCGTCGCCTGCACCTGGAAGGCCCTCGTGGAGATCCTTGGCGCCCTGGTCAAGGCGGAACGGCGGATATTCATCCCGCATCAGGGCGACGTAGGTGATGACACGGTAGATCCAGCGGTTGAAGCCCAAAAGCAAGTCGAAGAGCGGGCGCTGGTAGCGGCCGCTGAACAGCAGGATCACCGCAGCGACAAGAACCAAGAGGCCTAGCAGCGAAAACCCGGTACCGGTCTCGTATCTGATGTCTGGGGTCGCGGGGTCGCTCCAGCGGACGGTGCTGGTGCCGGTGAGCGCCGCAACGATCACAAGGTGCGGAAGCGCCAGCAGCCACCACTTGACCAACACGAGCCCTCGGGACAGGCGTTCCGGGTAGTCGACCTCGAAGTCAGCAGGGTAGTCCGTCCTGGCCAATGTAAACGGCGGGTACCTGTCTGTTCCAAGCGCTGAGTAGCCATAGAAAGCCACTCGCCAGTTCCAGCGAAGGACTCCTACGTTGAAATCGAAGAGTGAGCGGGGAAATCGGCCTGTAAAGAGGATTGCGAATCCGGCAATTACCGTGACCACAACGAACGCAAACCAGAGAAAAAACAGCACGATGAAGTGCGGTATGGCCAGGAACCACTTCACGAGCCACAGCCACCTGGACAACACCGGGTCGAGCTCCCCCCCACAGTCGAGCCGGGTACGGCGCCGTCTCCGCAGCGGGATTGGACAGTGGTGGAACGGCGGCAGGAACGGCGAACGCCATGGGCGCTGGCACTGCGGCTCCTGGCGTGGCCGCCGCCGTCGCGTGCCTGCCCAGTCCTTGGGCGCCGAAGATCAGCAGCGGAACCCCGATAACCAGCAGAATGGCTCCCGCTGCCAGCAGGCCAGCGGCTATCGGCCCAAAAAGCTCAGATCGGAACCCGGCCTGCAGGTCGGCGCGGATGTCCGGGCTGGCATCGGCATTCATTATCACTACCGACCAGTTCCCCGGCTCGATATTCCAGTCTAGTTCTTGTTCACCGGATCCCGAAGCGGAAGTCGCCCAAAAGTCTTGCCCGGACGGAAGAGGCGGTTGTTGTGCTCCCTGCGTTTCGCGATACTCCACATGGAAGGGCCGGAAACTGACGTCGAGCAACTCGGAGTAGTTGGCCCCGGACAGGTAGCGCTCCACGTCAGAGCGGGGTGCTATGCCGACAAAGATCTCTTTGTCGGCATTAGCGGATGCTGCCGAAATCCGGATGCTGCCCACATCAAAGGGCAAAGGCCCTGGGTAGGCGTCATCACGCATGTTGTCCGGCCCGGCGGAAATGATCGCTGAGGAATTAACGTCGAATCGTTCACTCGGTGAGGTGAGGTAGCCGCCGTCGTTTTGGAGTGAATTGACCCACGAGGCACCTATGCCGCCGAAGAGCAACCCGATACCCAGCATCGAGAACAAGATGCCAAGAATGAGCATGGTGATGGAACGGGCCCGCATGGAAGTCCTCCCGTGGTCGATATTCGGATTTTTACGCCAGCCCCGGCCGCGCATGGCTCCCTCCAGAGTCAGCCCCGCGTGTCGCCGCGGGTAGGGCCATAGGTCACTCATGGCAGCCGTAACCAGTGGCTGATATCAGGAGGCGTGTCCAGATGCAGGACGCGTGATGATGGTGGGACAAGGCAACCCCATCAGGACCTTTTCGGCTATGGATCCGATGGGCTTCCGAAGTCCGCCCCGCCCCCTGCAGCCAATCACCAACAGGCTTGCCTGTTCTGCGGCACGGATGAGCACATCGGCAGGAGAGTCATCCAGCTCCAGCGCCTCGTAAACAGTCAGCGCCGGAAATTTCTCCCGCACGCTGCCAGCAGCTTCTGAGATGAGCGTCAGGTGGTCAGGCTTACGGCTGAAACCGGGTTCGGTCCAGCCTCCTGCGTCAGCTGGAGGCAGCACTTTCGATACCGCATGCAGAACTGTCAGCGCCTCTCCCATCCGGTCTGCCTCCTCCGCCGCCATCTTCAGGGCAAGCACGGCGTCAACCGACCCGTCGATGCCAACCACCACCCCTGTTCGGCTCGCCACCCTGGGAGCGGGAATGACGGCGACTGGACTACGGCACAGGACTGCGGCCTGAAAGCTTACCGACCCAAATCCCTCCCCCCGCCTGTCTGCTGAACGGTCCGAACCGAGAACCACAATCTCGGCGCGAACGGACAACAGGCTTAGCACCGGCGCCGGCTCGCCCGCCTGCCAGCTGGTAACGATCTGCAGCGTCGGATGCCGCGCAGCCACCCGGTCACGCTCCAGGCCCAACAGCGCCTCCGCCGCGGCCACGGCCTCCCCGTACTGCGCCGGCAGTACGTAGTACGAGGGTTCCGGTACCACCCGCACCAAATGCAGACGAAGACCTCGTCCGATCGCTCTCTGGGCAGCCCAGTCCGCAGCTCCTTGACCTGTGACTGAGCGATCAGCCCCTGCCAGAACCTCGTGCGCTTTCACGTCTTACTCCCTGTCCTCGCTCCACTGATCCAGTGTCTCGCTGAGGCGCTGAACGGCCAGTGCCTTAAGCCCCCCGCGGCCTAATGCCGGGGCTTTCGTCCCTGTTGCCCGTACCCGGCGACAGTGTCTACTGGATGGACACGCAAACCGCGGCGTTTCCAGCAAAGGAAGATCATGACCAACATCAGCATTCTCGGCAGCGGGCACATGGCCCGCGCACTCGCCACGGCGATGCTGCGAGGGAACAACCCGGTACAGATTCTTGGCCGTGACGGCTCCAAAACACGGGACCTAGTCGAAAGCCTCGGACCCGGCGCCACAGGAGGCGTGACGGGGGCCCCCATCACAGGAGCAATAATCTTCCTGGCCATCCCGCACAAGGAAGTGCACAACGCCATCCTGGAAATCGGAGACTCTCTTGACGGACGAGTCGTCGTAGATATCAGCAACACCGTGGACGTCACGAATTTCGATCGGCTGACCACGGAGCCCGGAATGTCCGCAGCCGAAGAAACAGCCCGCCTGTTGAACGGACGTGCAGATGTGGTTAAGGCGTTCAACACCACGTTCCCCACCACCTTGGAGGCTGGAAAGGTCGGCGGGCAACATCTGGACGTATTCATCGCCGGCGACTCGGAGCAAGCCAAAGAGAAAGTCAGCGCGGTCGCAGCGGCCGCAGGACTCAGGCCCATCGACGTCGGGCCGCTTCGGCGTTCGCGCGAACTCGAAGCCATCATGCTGGTTGTCATGGGCCTGCAGGTCAGCCCTGAGCACCAGCACTTCAACTGGGACACCGCGCTCAGGATATTTCCATAGGATAAATGCCTGCAGATCCCCTGTAGGCACTCTAGCGCGGGTGCTTCAGCGACACGGCCTCAAGATGCTCGGGGACCCTGACGTTCCAGCCCAGTTCACGTCTGACCCGAACCCGCAAAGCGTCAGACGCGTCCGGCTCACCGTGGGTGACATAGGTCACACGAGGAGCTCGCGGGGCGTCACGCATCCACTCGATGATTTCATTGGAATCCGCATGCGCCGACAGGCTGTCCAACATAACGACTTCGGCTCTGATGGTAAGGTCCTGGCCGAAGATCCGTAACTGCTTCGCACCGCCTGCAAGAGCGGCGCCACGGGTTCCCGCGGCCTGGTAACCGCTGAGCACCACCACGTTTTTGGGGTCGGGTCCGTAGGCCTGCAGATGGTGCAGGATACGGCCGCCTGTGAGCATGCCGCTCGCCGAGATGATGACCATGGGGCCGCCGCGCAGGTTCAGCAGTTTGGAATCATCGACGCTTCGGGTCATGGTGGCCACCCGATACATCTCTGTGTACTCGCGTTCCTGCAGCCGATGTTCTTCGGGGTGCCTCTGGTACATTCCCGACGCGTCGATGGCCATCGGGCTATTGAGGTAAATGGGGATGTCCGGGATCGCCCCGCGCCGCCGGAGGCGCGAGAGATGCAGCATCAGCGTCTCCGCCCTGCCCACCGCAAAGGCGGCAACGAGGACAACCCCGCCCCTCTTGGCTGCCCTGTCTATAACTTCGCCAAGCTCGTCCTCCGGATTTGTCTCCGGGTGGATCCGGTTGCCGTACGTGGACTCGGCCACCAGGACGTCGGTGGCTTCAAGTGCCCGCGGGCGGTGCATCAGTGGATCATGGGGCCGGCCGAGGTCCCCGGTGAAGTGCACGCGCGTGCCGTGGACAGTCAGCCGTATCTGCGAGGCGCCCAGGATGTGCCCTGCCGGCACAAAAGTGGCCAGGATGCCTCCCCCAAGGTCGAGGGGTGTGTCAAAATCGTGCGGCTCGAAGCTGTTCAAGGACCGCACGGCATCCGCGGCTGTGTAAACCGGGACGGCGGGGCGATGGGATGAATATTCGTGCAGGTCCGCGTAGCGCGCTTCCTCCTCCTGGAGGTGTCCGCTGTCAGGCAGGAGGAGCGTGCACAGTTCCGTAGTGGCCGCAGTAGCGTGGACTCGCCCCCGGAAGCCGTCCCTGACCAGTGCCGGTACGTAGCCTGTGTGGTCCAGGTGGGCGTGGGTCAGCAGGACTGCGTCTATGGATGCCGGGGGTACCGGAAAGGGTACCCGGTTGCGGGCACGGATGCGTTTGAATCCCTGGAACAACCCGCAGTCGATAAGAATCCGCTGTCCACCCGATTCCACGAGGTACCGGGACCCCGTCACGGTGTCGGTTGCCCCCAGGAAGCGGAGAGTGTCCTCGTTCTTATCCTTCATTCCTGCTCTTTTCCGAGAAAAACGGATAGGCCGCGGACCTAAACGGCCGGTGGCACAACATTCTCCCGGTTCCAGCGGCAGGGGTAGGGCCATTGGTCACAGCGTCCGGGCGCCAGCGGTTCGGGTCATTGGACCCTTGTGGCATCCTGGCTGTTCCTAAAGAATGAGTCAGGCGCAGGCGGGGCACCTTTGGTGCCCTTGGAACGGCGGCGCGGAAGGGATAGGAATGAACGCCATCGCAGCATCGGAGGACGGGGTTGCCTCGCCCAACACCGGCATTACGGTGTTCATCCTGGACGATCATGAACTGGTCCGCCGGGGACTCCAAGACCTCCTGGAGAGCGAGGGATTCGTGGTCGTCGGCATGTCCGGCTCCGCCGCCGAAGCGGCACGCCGAATTCCAGCGCTGCACCCGGACGTCGCAATCCTTGATGCGCGGTTGCCGGACGGGACAGGCATCGAGGTCTGCCGCGATGTCCATTCAGTTGACGAAACGATCAATTGCCTGATTCTTACAAGCTACGACGACGAGCAGGCTCTCCGCGGTGCGGTCCTGGCCGGGGCCTCAGGGTACGTTCTCAAGGAAATAGGTGGTTCGGACCTGATCGGTGCCCTGCGTCGCGCTGCCAGGGGTGAATCCCTGTTTGATGCCAACCTGAAAGCCAGGATCGTTCAGGGACTGGCAGAACCTGAGCGCGTGGACCCAAGGGTCGCGGCGTTGACCCGGCAGGAGCGCAAGGTACTGGAACTGGTCGGGGAAGGCCTGACGAACCGCCAGATCGGCGAACGCATGCTGCTGGCCGAAAAGACAGTGAAGAACTACGTCTCGTCCCTGCTAGCGAAGCTGGGTTTCGAGCGGCGGACGCAGGCTGCGGTCCACATGGCGCAGCATTCCTCCCCTGACCAGTAGCAGTCAAAAAACCGGAGCCCCCCAGGTCAATGCGGTTCCCGTCTCGGGGGAGCTGGACACCTCGAAAGTGCCGCCCAGCGTCTGGGCCCTGTATTCCATGTTCGACAGTCCGTTGCCAGGCGGTGCCACGATGAATCCTGTGCCGTTGTCCTGGATCACGACGCAGACGAATCCGTCCTCCACGGAAACTGAAACGCGGATCGAATCCGCTCCCGAGTGGCGAACAGCGTTGCTCAGCCCTTCGGTGATGACAGCCAAAATGTTCAGGGCAGTTTCCTCGTCCCGGATCGCGTCGATTGGCCCCGTCAGCGTCAGGAGGGGAACGAAAGGCAGGGACTGCGTGCCGCTGCGGACCGCCTGGAGGACACGGCTGCTGAGAAGTTCCTTCCCGGTCTCGGAGTCACTCAGCGAATAGATGGTGTTGCGAAGCTCCCGGATAGTCTCGTCAAGTTCGGCGGTCACAGTCTGGATCGTCCTGGCTGCGGAGTCACCGGTGATGAAACGCCGGAGGCTTTGGATGCTGAGCCCCGCTGCGAACAGTCGCTGAATGACGAGGTCGTGGAGGTCGCGGGCGATCCGGTCTCTGTCGCTGAATACGGCAATCTGTTCCCGCATCCGGTGCGCCCGGGCCAGTTCGAGCGCCAGCGCCACGTGCGACCCGAACACCGGACCCATTTCCATGTCCGTCCTACTGAATGTCCCGGAAGCCCGTTCACGCTGGAGGACCAGGAGCCCGTGGTGGGTGCCGCGGGCGCTAAGGTCGATGACCAGCAGCCGGCCCGCAATCGGCGCCAGACTGCCGTCGAGGGCTAACGAAGCGTCTTCAATCAGAGCGGCTTGACCCGTAGCGAGAACGGTGTCGATTTCGACAGAGTCAAACGACAGAAGCCGTCCGGCCCACTCCGAAGCGGCTCCTCCCGCGACTCCCTCGATGCGGAATAGGCTGGAGGTCTCCTCCGGGACCAGGATGAGGGCAAGGGCGGAACTGGACTCCCGGAGTGCCCTTGCGGCGATCATGTCCAGTCCCCCGTTCTGGCCCTCCGACGTCTCCTCGTCGCCCATCATCTTGCCGGTCACATCCATGCACGCCTGCAGCCATGCGGTTCTGCGCCGGGCATCGTCATAGAGTCTGGCGTTTTCAATGGCGACGCCGGCGGCCGCGGCAAGTGCCTCGGCCAGCTCCTCGTCTTCGTCCGTGAAGTCGCCGCCGCCCCTCTTTTGAGTCAGGTAAAGGTTGCCGAACACAACTTCCCTCACACGGACCGGCACGCCGAGGAAAGATTTCATCGGCGGATGATTCTTGGGAAACCCGTAGGCATCCGGATGCTGGCTAAGATCATGCAACCGCAGCGGCTTCGGATCGCGGATCAACAGGCCCAGAACGCCATGTCCTGTGGGGAGGGGGCCAATTTTACGGGCGAGTTCCTCGTCTATCCCCACAGTGATGAAATGGCTCAGGGCACGGTCACGTCCAATCACTCCCAAGGCTCCATATTCAGCCTGGAGGAGGTGGCAGGCTGAACTGACCATCCTGTGCAGTACGGCCTCCAGGCTGAGGTCCTCAGCCAAGGCAACGACGGCACTCAGAAGCCCCTGCATCCGCTGTTGGGCGCTTACCAGCTCCCCGGCACGGTCAACAAAGTCGGTAAGAAGTTCGTCCGTCCGGGAGTCGGGAACAGGTAGCCAGGCACCCGCCCCGGTCGGTTGAGTGGGCTGGTTCAATGAAACCGCCTTGTTCGATGGAGACATCCATGTGGCCCGGTCTGCCGGTGCCCACAGACTACTCCCCACAAGGAACGATCATCTAGGCTCGACTGATTGATTAGGGGTCTTTGTGCCCTACATAGGGGAGGAACTGCTCCGTATGATCTTGGCCATGACCACAGATGCATCGATACCGGAGACCGCCGTGCTGCCAGCTGAGGAGTGCTGGCGGTTGCTGCAAGGCGATTCGGTGGGCCGCCTTGCCGTGTGGGTGAACGACCACCCAGAGATCTTTCCTATCAACTACAAGGTCCACCATGAATCACTGGTCTTCCGGACGGGTGCGGGCACCAAGCTTGCATCCGCCCTGGGCCAGCAGGTGGCACTTGAAGCCGACGGTGCCGACACGGACGGCGGCGTGGCCTGGAGCGTCGTCGTGAAAGGGCCGGCTACAGCACTTGACCGGACCCCCGAAGTCCTGGACTCCATCGGACACTTACTGTTCCCCTGGGAAACAGGCCGTAAAGACCATTTCCTCCGAATTGTCCCCGAGAGTGTCAGCGGAAGGCGGTTCAGGATTTCCGCGCCGCTGACCTGGGGCGGTCCCCTGGACGAGGCCACCCGCGCCGGATTGGAATAACCGGTTCATGCGGGCATGGTGGGTTGAGGATCCCGGTCCCATCGCGTCAGGCCCATTGCGGATGGGCGAACGCCCCGATCCGTCCCCGGGGCCGGGCGAGGTCCTGCTCTCTGTACTCGCATGTGGAGTCTGCCGCACAGATCTCCACCTGGCTGAAGGAGATCTGCCGCCCCATGGCGCCCGCCGGATCCCGGGTCACGAAGTGGTCGCCGAGGTGGTGGGGCTCGGAGCTGGCAGCTCCCGATTCCGGCCCGGCGAGCGTGTGGGAGCAGCCTGGCTGGCCCGCACCTGCGGCTCCTGCCGTTTCTGCCGGCGCGGGTCCGAGAACCTGTGCCTGGCACCGACATTTACCGGATGGGACACCGACGGCGGCTACGCGGAGCTGATGACCGTCCACGAGGATTACGCGTACCGGATACCCGAAGCATTTACTGATGAGCAAGCGGCGCCCTTGCTGTGCGCAGGGATCATCGGCTACCGGGCGCTTCGTTCGTCCGGGCTCCCGCCGGGAGGCCGGCTCGGCATTTATGGCTTTGGTGGGTCGGCCCACCTGACAGCGCAGATGGCCATCTACGAGGGTGCAAGCGTCTATGTCATGACACGGTCGGCGGCGGCGCAGAGGCTGGCCCTTGAACTGGGGGCAAAGTTCGCCGGGCCCGCTGAAGCCGACCCGCCTGAACTCTTGGACGCGGCCATCCTCTTCGCTCCTGCGGGCCGGCTGGTACCAATCGCGCTTCGCGCTCTGGACCGCGGAGGAACCCTCGCCGTCGCAGGCATCCACTTGAGCGACATCCCGGTCCTGGACTATCAAAGGGACCTTTTTCAGGAGCGCCGCCTGCGCAGTGTCACGGCCAACACCAGAGCTGACGGGCGGGAATTCCTCGCGCTGGCAGAGCAAATACCCCTCCGCCCCACCACTGTCCCCTACCCGTGGACAAAGGCAGACCAGGCATTGCTGGACCTGTCCCGGGACCGTTTCACGGGAGCCGCCGTGTTGCTTCGACCAGCCTGAGGCGCCGCCGGAAACCGTGTGCCTTCAGTGACCTTCGGCCCTAGGCCACCGCCGGATCCTGGGGGAAGGTACTGCCATGAGTGATAACGATCGCATCCTTGTCGGAATCGACGGTTCCGAATACTCCCCCGCGGCGCTGCGCCTCGCCGGACGCCTGGCGTCTGCGCTGGCCGCACCGTTGCACGTCGTCACCTGCCTGGGCTTCTCCGACTTCTACCTGCCCGCGCACCTGCCTCCCGGGTACATCGACACCACGGCCGAGCTCGAGGCGATCGCCAAACGCCTCATGGAACAGGCCATCGACAGGGCCTATGGCTCGGAGCGCCCGGAACATCTCACGACAGCTGTGAAAGTGGGATCGCCGGCGAAGGTTCTGGTGGAAGAAAGCCGGAACGCACAACTGCTAGTTGTCGGGCGGCGCGGCCACGGCGGCCTGTTCGGCCAGCTCATGGGCTCCGTGAGCGCAGCGTGTGCAGCCCATGCGCATTGCCCTGTGCTGGTAGTCAGCCAGGATGCCGAGGAAGACCGTGGAACAAACCCCTGAACTGCCGGCAATAGTGGTGGGTGTGGACGGAAGCGCTCCGTCCATACTCGCCCTACGCTGGGCCCGAGCACTCGCCCCACTCCTCAGCGCCCATATCCGGGCCGTGTCCTCCTGGCAGTTCCAGATCGCCTTCGGCACCTTCACCCCGGTTATCCGGAACCCCGAAGAGGACGCCCGGAAAATCTGTGCGGAGGCAGTGGACAAGGCCTTCGTCGGCGTTCCTCCTGCGGGGCTCGAAATGGTGGTTATCCAGGGGCCGGCGGCCAAGGTCCTGGTCGACGAAAGCAGGACCGCGCAAATGGTCATAGTGGGCAGCCGCGGCTACGGAGGATTCGAAGGGCTGCTGCTGGGGGCGGTGAGCGCAACCGTGGCTGAACACGCAAAATGCCCTGTGCTCGTCGCGCACGGCACAACCCTGCCGGCAGGGCTCGCAGATATTCCCGGGCAGTCTTCCGCGGAAGTGGGCCGCCAGGCCGGGTCCAGCCATGCCCTCCCCTGACCGCGTGGTGGTTGGCTACGACGGGTCGGTTGAGGCAGCCCTGGCTGTTCGCTGGGCCGCACGGCACGCAGCGCTGTTGGATTGTGAACTGCAGGTGGTTCACTGCTCACTGTGGCCGCTGCTGACCAAAAACCTCGGACCCGTCAAGGGCGTAGCCGGCTCCGGCCGGCAACATCAGGCGCGGGCCATCCTTGATGAGGGGCAAGCTGAGGCGCTTTCCATGGCGCCCCGGGTCAGGATCCGGAGCAGCCTCGTATACGGGCTGCCCGCAGCCCATCTCCTGCGGCTCTCCGACGGCGCACGGCTCCTCGTCGTGGGCAGCCGCGGGATCGGTGGCTTTATGGGGCTCCTCGTGGGATCAGTAAGCCTGGAACTCGCGGCGACGGCCTCCTGTCCCGTTGCGGTCATCCGGTTAGTTCATAACCCGGAAGGGCGCATCGTGGTGGGAATTGACTCTTCCGGGTCGTCGGGCGCCCTGAATACTGCATGCGCCCTGGCAAGCGCTACGGGGGCGGACCTGACCATCATCCACGTCATCCGGCCCCACGGCGGCACATCCAACGAGGCCGGAGGCGGCCAAGTAGCGGCCCGCCGTCTCCTCCAGACGGCGGCTCACAACGCCCTCGCCCTGGCTCCGGAAGCGGTTATCAGCCAGAACGTTGCCCAGGATACTTCGGTCCCGCGGGCGCTGCTTAATGCCTCACGCGGCGCCGCCCTCATCGTTGTCGGCAGCAAGGGCCGGGGGCTCCTCAGAGGAACTATCGGGTCAAATGCCCACGCAGTCCTTCACCACGCCACGGCCCTTGTCCTGATTTCCCGGCAACTGGAGCCCGGGTGGACCGCGGGCAATGTGAAGACCTGAGCCGCCGCCGTCGGACTTCCGGGACTTTTGTCCCTTACCGGCGAGGCAACCGGGCGTCATCGTTAAGGTGGAGCAGCATTCCGCGCGCCGTGGAACCCTATCAACAGCAACAGGCAGGAACAGTTATGAAAGCTATCGTTTACGGAGGCCCAGGCAAGAAGTCCTGGACGGAAGTGCCCGATCCGGCGATCCGGAATCCCACCGATGCCATTGTCAGGGTTGACACCACCACCATCTGCGGGACGGATCTGCACATCCTCAAAGGCGATGTCCCGGCCGTGACGGAAGGAAGAATCCTGGGCCACGAAGGAGTGGGAACCATTACTGAGGTCGGGTCGTCCGTGACCAGCCTGAAACCGGGCGACCGCGTGATCATCTCCTGCATCAAGTCCTGCGGCCACTGTGCCAACTGCAAGAGCGGCCTCTATTCGCACTGCATGGGCGACGAGGGTGCCCCGGGCATCGGCTGGGTCTTCGGCCACCTGATCGACGGCACGCAAGCCGAATACGTGAGGGTCCCGTACGCCGAAAACTCCCTCCATCTGCTGCCCGACGGGGTAAGCGACGAGCAGGCCGTCATGCTGTCGGACATCCTCCCCACGGGCTTCGAAATCGGGGTCCAGTACGGCCGGGTGAAGCCCGGGGACACGGTGGCGGTGGTCGGTGCGGGTCCGGTCGGGCTGGCCGCAATCGCCACCGCCGGGCTCTACGGAGCGGCCACCATTATTGCCATCGACCTTGACGCGAACCGCCTGGAGAAGTCCCGCGAGTTTGGCGCCACCGAGGTCGTCCTGTCAGGCGACGCCGACTGGAAGGAACAGGTGCTGGGCCTGACCGACGGCCAGGGCGTGGATGTGGCCATCGAGGCAGTGGGCATTCCCGCGACTTTCAGCATGTGCACGGAGATCGTCCGGCCGGGCGGGAACGTCGCCAACGTGGGAGTGCACGGCAAATCAGTGGAACTCCATGTGGAGAACCTCTGGATCCAGAACATCAACATCAGCATGGGACTCGTGAACGCCAACACCACTCCGATGCTGCTGAAACTCGTGGCCCAGAAGAAGCTCCCGGCGGAAAAGTTTGCAACACACCGCTTCCGTTTTGACCAGTTCATGGACGCCTACGACACCTTCGCCCGGGCCGCGGAGACAAACGCCCTGAAAGTAGTGATCACGGCATGAAAGGCTACGTTGTTTACGACTCCGCATAGGGACACACCAAGGCGGTTGCAGAGGCCATCGCACAAGGCCTCAAACCTATCGGCGCTGCAGCGGTTTCCGTGACGGACTTCAACCCCGGGAACCTGTCAGGCGGCGATCTGCTCATCGGCCGCTCCCCCATCAACGGCTGGCGGCCCACCGCCAACATCACCAAACGGCCCAAGGAAGGCGGCGCCCACATAATTTCCCACCCAGCCTCGTTCTGCGTCCGGGGCACCGAAGGGCCCCTGCGCGGCGGAGAACTGGAAAAGCAGCCAGTTGGGCCCCGGGCCTGGCCTCGGCACTCGAGCGGAAGGCAACACTATGAAAGCAGCCATCGTTTACGAATCCCTTTACGGCAACACACACGCCATCGCCGATGCGATAGCGCAAGGGCTGGAAGAGGTGGCCGAACCCCACGTGATGTCCGTCGACGAGGCGGGCCAGACGCAGCCCACCGCCACCGATCTTCTGGTCGTGGGAGGGCCAACTCACCTCCACGGCATGAGCAGGAAGCCGATGTGGGAACTGGCAGTCAAAGACGCCCTTGAACACCCGGAGAAGGGACTGGTCCCGGACGCCTCGGCAGGAGGACCGGGGTTGCGCGCATGGTTCGATTCCCTGGACGAGGCAACCGGGAAGGCGGCCGCCTTCGATACCCGGATGGAGGGCAACAAGTTGCTGACCGGGCACGCGTCCAAAGGCATCGCGAAGCGACTCAAGCAACATGGCCTTGAGCTCATAGCCGAGCCTGCAAGCTTCCTCGTCGATGACACCAACCAGCTTTTGCCCGGTGAAATCGACCGGGCACGGGAGTGGGGAAAGACGCTCGGCACAGCCCTCTCTACAACACCCTAAGGACGCCGCGTGAGCACGGCAGCGGCGCCTTATCCGCCCGGGGCTGATGCGCCTGCAGGATCCGGGCTCTCTGCCGAGGACGTGAGGGAAAGAACGCTGGCGGGCCTGGCCAACGGAGGACCTGACACTTCGAGCAGGAGCCTGAGGCAGATTATCCGGGCCAACGTGCTGACTCTGTTCAACGGCATTGTTGGCGGCTGCTTCCTGCTGTTGCTCGTCCTGGGGCATTGGCAAGACGCGCTCTTCGGATTCGCCGCACTCAGTAACGCCGTCATCGGGGTGGTCCAGGAGTACAGGGCCAAGAGGCTGCTGGACCGGCTGGCTGTCGTTGATGCCGCTCGCGTACGGGTGCTTCGTGGCGGCCTCGTGCAGGAAATTGCGGTTGCGGACGTGGTCCTGGGCGACATCACCGTGCTGCAGGCCGGTGACCAGGTCGTGGCGGACGCTGTCATCATCGACGACAATGGCCTGGAGGTTGACGAGTCCCTCCTCACCGGGGAATCAGAGGCCGTGGACAAGGACCGGGGCTCGAGAGTGCTGTCCGGCTCCGCGGTCACGGCGGGGCAGGGCAGGGCGCGGGTGGTCGCCGTGGGGGCCGGTTCGTATGCCAGCCGGCTCACCGCCGAGGCCAAACGGTTTTCACTGGTCAATTCGGAGATACGCAACGGGATCGCCCGTGTCCTTCGGTGGATCAGCTGGGCCCTCTTGCCCGTCGTTGTGATCGTCACCAACGGCCAGATGCAGGCGAAGGGCGGCTGGGATGTAGCTTTCACCACCGGGACCTGGGTGGAGGCGCTCGTCGGCGCAGTGGCGGGAGCCATAGCCATGATTCCCTTGGGCCTGGTGCTCATGACCAGCGTTGCGTTCGCTGTCGGGAGTGTGCGGCTGGCCCGCCAAAATGTGCTGGTGCAGGAACTGGCCGCTGTGGAGGGCCTGGCCCGCGTGGACGTTCTCTGCATCGATAAGACCGGCACCTTAACGGAGGGCAAGGTGGTTTTCGACGGCGTGCACGCTGCCGGCAGGTCCTCCCCGCCGGGCTGGCGGGAGGCACTGGGATGGTTCGGCGCCGACCCTCACGCCAACGCCACCGCCGGCTGCCTGGCGGGCACCTTCGCCTTTGACGGCAACCGGGTCCCGGCCGCCGTCGTCCCTTTCTCATCCGCCAGGAAGTGGAGCGCAGCGAGCTTTTGTCCGCCGCATGCTGCTGCGGGAACATGGGTGTTTGGTGCACCCGAGATGGTATTGCAGAGGAACAACGCATCCACCGGTGACGTCCTGGTCCAGTCCCGCCGCCTCGCGTCGGCGGGTTTACGCACCCTGGTACTGGCCTACTCGCCGAGCGTCGTGCCCGAAGGGGATCCCGACGACGTGCAACTGCCCACAGGCCTTGTTGCCGCCACACTGGTGACATTCCGGGAAAGGGTCCGCCCGGATGCTGCGCGGACCCTGTCCTATTTCCGCCAGCAGGGCGTCGACGTGAAGATCCTCTCCGGTGATGACCACCGGACGGTGACGGCGGTGGCACGTGAGGTGGGGCTCGACGTCGTCGGCGGCGGCTACGATGCACGGCACCTGCCCTCAGACCCGCATCTGATGGAAGAAACGCTGGACCGCTTTTCCGTATTCGGCCGCGTCACGCCCGCCCAGAAGAAGGACACGGTCCTGGCGCTGCAGAGAATGGGCCACACCGTCGCCATGACCGGCGATGGAGTCAATGACGCCCTGGCATTGAAGGAAGCGGACATCGGCATCGCCATGGACACCGCGGCACCAGCCACCAAAGCGGTGGCCCGTTTGGTGCTACTAGACGGGCGCTTCGACCGGCTTCCGGCCGTCCTCGCGGAGGGCCGCCAGGTCATCGCCAACATTGAACGGGTCTCCGTTCTGTTCCTGAGCAAGACGATGTACGCCGTAGCCCTGTCCGTGGCGTTTGGCGCGCTGATGTGGAGCTTTCCGTTCCTGCCCCGGCAGCTCTCCGCCACTGACGGTCTCACCATCGGCATCCCCGCGTTCTTTTTGGCCCTGATGAGCAACAGCCGCCGCTACAAGCCCGGATTTTTGAAACGGTCACTGGCCATGGCGGTCCCGGCCGGAATCATCATCGCCACGGCGGTCCTGGCCGTGCAGGTGTACGCCCTCACGGCGGGGGGCTTCACCGCCGGAGCCGGCCGCACAGCCGCGGTGATTACGCTGTCTCTGGTTGCCCTGAGCGTGCTGGCAGCCGTCAGCCGCCCCATCAGCACCGTGCGTCTAGCCATCATCGCTGCCATGTGCCTGGGTCTGGTCCTGCTGATGACCGTCCCCATCCTGCAGGATTTCTTTAAGCTCGAATGGCCACCGCCTCAACTATCAGCTGCCTCCTTCGCCGCCGCCGCCGTCGCCATCCTTGCGGTCCTGGCACTGAGCCAGGTCCACGCACGGCGGTACCCGGTCGACCGGCCGGCGAAGGTGACGCGACCCTCAGTGACGCGGCCCTAGAGCCAGTCCGCCGAAAAATCCTGCGGCGGCCACCAGCGCGTGCGCGGCGAAACCGCAAACCTTCGCCCGGAGACCTCCGTAGGGACGATCTGCACGAGATGCTCTTTGAGTCCGGGCTGCCAGGGTTCGCGGTCAGGACCGGCTTCCTGGAGGGCCGCCGGATCTCCGTCAAACGGCCCAGGCATTCCCTTGACCACAACGCTCCACACCTCGGTGGCGTAGGGGTTCAGTCCGTCTGCCTCAAAGGCCACGGCGGCGCCGCTGAGGAGGGCACGGAGTTTCGTGCCAGGCGCAGTGCGGATAACCACCGTTTCGCCGACGGTCATGAAGTTCACGGGAAAGATCTCGGGGACCGCACCATTGATCACGGCCAGCCGCCCGATATAGGACGACTGCAGATACTTCCAGCAGTCAGCCGGGGCGAGAACTTCCGTGTGAGACTCTGAGGAGGAGCTGCTCATGCAACTGATCCTAGCCCTCCGGTCCCAGAGCTCATGAACCGCACGATCACCGCATTCTTCCCAGGCAGTCAGGACCAAAGCCTCTGGGTCCTCCCCGCCCATTGCCCGACCCTTAAGGAGTCGGGCACACCTCATGCCTGGCGGTCATCGAGCAAGGAGGCAGACATGGCTGATTTGATGAAATGGTTTGACACCCGGCGCTCCCCCGTCGAGATGATTGAGAGGCTTTTCGAAGGTGACACTGCGGCCTCGGGGATCCGCGTCGAAGAATCCGTTGAAGGCAACACACTTGTGGTTCGGGCCGAACTGCCGGGGATCGATCCGGACAACGACGTCAGCGTCTCCATCGTTGACGGCGCCCTGGAGATCAAGGCCGAGCGCAGGGAGAGGTCCGAGCAAAAGGACAAGGACAGTTACCGTTCGGAGTTCCGCTATGGTTCATTCGTCCGGAGGCTCGCTCTGCCCGACGGCGTTCAACACGATGACATCACGGCCTCCTACAAGGACGGGGTGCTGGAGGTCCGGACGCCGGTGCCGACGGCCGCCCAGCAGCCCCCGGCAAGGAAGATCGAGATAGCGCGCGGATAGCAGCCGGGTCCGGCCCGGGATCAGCCAAACAGGACCGCTGCCTCCCGGTAACGGTCCTCAGGCACGGTCTTGAGCCGGCCCAGCGAAGCGTCAAATCCGACGTTCACAATGCTGGTACCGCGCAGGGAGACCATGGTCCCCCAGCGGCCGTTTGCAGCGGAATCCACGGCTGCCATCCCCAGCCGGGTAGCCAGCACCCGGTCAAAGGCAGTGGGGGCGCCACCCCGCTGGATGTGGCCCAGGACGGTAGCCCGGGTTTCGACTCCGGTCAGCCTCTGCAGCTCGCGCTCAAGGAGTACGCCGATGCCGCCCAACCGTGGCCTGCCGAAGGTGTCCAGGCCGCGGGGCGAGTACGGCGCATCCTGGCCTTCGGGGACGAAGGCTTCGGCAACAACCACCAAGGGGGCCCGCCCGCGGTCGCGCGCCGACTGCACCCACTCGGCAACCTGTCCCAACGGAACCCGTTGTTCCGGAATGAGGATCGCGTGGGCGCCCGAAGCCATCCCCGCATGAAGGGCTATCCAGCCGGCGTTCCGGCCCATGACTTCGGCGATCATGCAGCGGTGATGCGACTCTCCCGTGGTGCGAAGCCGGTCGATGGCCTCTGTTGCCGTCTGGACCGCGGTGTCGAATCCGAACGTGAAATCAGTGGCGCCGAGGTCGTTGTCGATGGTCTTGGGGACTCCAACCACCTTAATTCCCTGGATTGACAGTTCCTGCGCGGCCGCCAGGGTGCCCTCTCCGCCGATGGCGACCAGGCCATCGACGCCAAGACGGCGTAGGCTTTCGCGCACCGCCTCCACTCCGCCTGACTTAAGGGGATTGGTCCGCGATGTGCCAAGAATGGTCCCGCCGAGACGGGCAATTCCCCGCACGGCATGCCTAGGCAAGGGGACCAGGTCCCCTTCAAGCACCCCTCTCCACCCGTCGCGGAAACCGACAAAGTCAAAGCCGTGGGAAATGGCGCCACTCAGCACGGCACCGCGGATCACGGCATTCAGTCCGGGGCAGTCCCCGCCGCTGGTCAGGAGGCCCAGCCTGCTCATCTTTGCTGGTTCTCGGCCGCGGCGATCACCGGAACCGTCTTGAGGTAGGTGTCCGGGTTGAGCGAAATGGAATCGATGCCCTCCTTCACCAGGAATTCCGCGAAGTCCGGGTGGTTGCTCGGGCCCTGCCCGCAGATACCGATCTTGATCCCGGCTGCATGCGCCTTGTGAATGACTTGTGCGATCATCGACGTGACGGCTTCGTCCCTCTCGTCAAAAAGCCCGGCCAGCAGTTCGGAGTCGCGGTCAACCCCCAGGACAAGCTGTGTCAGGTCATTCGACCCTATCGAGAATCCGTCGAAGCGACGGGCGAATTCCGAGGCGAGGATGACGTTCGAAGGGATCTCGCACATCATGTAGATCTGCAGTCCCTCCTCACCACGGACCAGGCCGTTTTCTGCCATCGCCTTGATCACCAGGTCTGCCTCGTGGAGGGTGCGGCAGAACGGAACCATGACAATGACGTTGGAGAATCCGATTCTCTCGCGCACCCTTTTCAGCGCCCGGCATTCCAGGGCGAATCCTTCCCGGTAGCGCTTGTCGTAATAACGAGAAGCCCCGCGGAAGCCCAGCATGGGATTCTCTTCGGCAACTTCGAAGGAGCCACCTCCGATCAGGTGCGCGTATTCGTTGCTCTTGAAGTCGCTGAGCCTGACGATCACGGGATGCGGATGATAGGGCGCCGCGATCTTGGCGATGCCCGTGGCAAGGACGTCAACGAAGTATTCCTGCACGTCGCTGTAGCCGTGCGTGAGCTCCTTGATGCGTGCAGCCTCGCCGAAGTCTGTGACGCGTTCGGGATGGACCAGCGCCATGGGATGAATCCGGATGAGGTTGCTGATGATGAATTCCATCCGTGCCAGGCCCACGCCGGCCGCGGGCAGGCGCCACCATTGGAAGGCAGCCGAAGGGCTGGCGATGTTGACCATGACGGCGGTCCGGGTTTCCGGCAGGGCCCCGAGGTCAACCTCTTCGACATCGAAGGCGAGGGTGCCGCCGTAGACCTCCCCGTCCTCGCCGCCCGCGCAGGAAAGTGTGATGGGCATTCCCTCTTCAAGGACCGACGTGCCGTTTCCCGTCCCCACTACGGCGGGCACGCCCAGTTCCCTGCTCACAATCGCGGCATGGCTTGTCGGGCCACCGTGGTCGGTGACGATGCCGGCGGCGCGCTGCATGATGGGAACCCAGTCAGGGTCAGTCATTTGGGTTACCAGGATGGCGCCGTCCCGGAATTTGTCGATATCCCGGGCGTCCCGGACCACACAGGCGGAGCCGTGTGCGATCGATTCACCGATCGCCGCACCGGAGACAAGCCGAGGACCCGATTCGCGAAGGTGGTAGACGCGGAAGACAGACCCGCTGCGCCGCGCCTGGACCGTTTCCGGCCGTGCCTGGACCATGAAGAGTTCGCCGGTGGACCCGTCCTTGGCCCACTCCATGTCCATCGGACACCCGTAGTGGTCCTCCACCGCCACAGCCCAGCGCGCCAGGCCCAAAATCTCGGAATCGGTGAGCACCAAGGAGCGCCGCTCCCGGTCTGTCGTGTCAATGGTCCGTGTGCGCGCGTGACCGCCCCGGCTGTAGACCATCTTCCGTTCTTTCGACCCGATTGTTTTTTCGATGATGGGTGCAAATTGTGTGGTGGACAGCAGCGGCTTGAATACCTGGTACTTATCGGGATTGATGGTCCCCTGGACCACCGTTTCGCCCAGTCCCCACGCGGCGCTGATCAGGACGCTGCGCGGGAAACCGGATTCTGTGTCGATGGAAAACATCACCCCGGATGCCCCAAGGTCTGAACGCACCATCCGCTGCACGCCGATGGACAGGGCCACGTCCAGATGCTCGAACCCCTTGATTTCCCGGTAGCTGATGGCCCGGTCGGTAAACAGGGAGGCATAACACCGCCTGCAGGCCTCCATCAGCTCCCGCTCTCCGGCGACGTTAAGGAAGGTTTCCTGCTGTCCGGCGAAACTCGCGTCCGGAAGGTCCTCTGCCGTTGCGCTGCTGCGCACGGCAACCGAGGCCCGGGCCTGTCCTGTCCGTTGGGACAAGGCTCTGTAGTGTTCCCTGATGTCGGCGGCGATGTCCGGCGGAAACTGCCCTTCAAGGATGAGTTCCCGGATGGCTTCGCCGGCCTCCCGCAGGCTTGTCCGGCCCGCCCGGTATTCATCGATCCAGGCACGGATCCCCGGTTCGATGCCGTTGGCGGCGACGAACGCCCGGTAGGCGGAGGCGGTGGTGGCAAAGCCCTCCGGTACCCGGACGCCCGAACTTATCAGGGAGCGTGTCAGCTCACCCAGCGATGCGTTCTTGCCGCCCACGGCCGGCACATCGCCCATCCCTACGTCTTCCAGCCACACCACGTGAACTTCAGTCATCGTCGTCCTTGCATTCATGGCTCGATCTTCCCGGCTCAGCCGCAGCAGCAGCAGAGGCTTTGGTCCTGCGGACTCCAGGCAGGGGAAGGGCACTATCCGGCGTTGTGTCCGCGCCGCCTTAGCTTCTTGTAAGCCCAGTCGGCTGCCAGCACCGCCGGAACAGCCAAAACCGCAACGCCGAAGCCCATGAGCGGCGGAGGGAGTTGTCCAAGCACTGCGGAAACAGGCACTAAGTAAAGGCACACGGCCAAAACGCCGATTTCTGCCAGTACGGCCCAGAGCAACAGGCGGTTTGTAAGCCAGCCCTGCTCCCAGGGCGGCAGGGTGGCGCTGCGGCAGGCGAAGGCATTTGCCAGCTGGCCAAACACAACGGCGGTGAAGGCGGCCCCGGACGCCGCCAGCACCAGACCGCCATCATGCGGGTCTCCGCGCGCCCACCCTCCCCCGAGCAGCACCACGGAAAAGGCGGTCATTTCCATGACCGCTTCTACGGGACCCAGCACGCAGAACACCCGGAACATCAGCCGGCGGTCCATCAGATGCCGTCTTTCCGGCGGCCGGTTGAGCAGTCCTTTTCCTGGCGGCTCACCGCCAAGGGCGAGAGCGGGCAGCAAATCGGTACCGATGTCGAGGGCGAGGATCTGAAGTACACCGAGCGCGAGGGGAAACTCGCCGCCGGACAGTGCCCAGATGACGAAGGGCGTCAGCTCGGCAACATTGTCTGTCAGGTGGTAGGTCAGGAAGCGGTGAATGTTGGAATACGTGGCGCGGCCCTGTTCGATTGCTGCGACGATCGTGGCGAAGTGATCATCCAAAAGAACCAAATCGGCAGCTTCACGGGCAACGTCAGTTCCGCTGAGTCCCATGGCCACCCCGATGTCGGCTTCCTGGAGTGCAGGACCGTCGTTGACTCCGTCGCCCGTCATGGCCACGATGTGGCCGCGGCTCTGCAGGGCCTTGGCCACCCGCAGCTTCTGTTCCGGGGAGACCCGGCTCACCACTATGCCGTCCCGGTCGAGCAAGGCGCCGAGAACCTGTTCGTCTTCAGGAAACTGCGATCCTTCCAGAACCAGTTCCGGGGATCCCATCAGTCCGATTTCCCGGGCAATCGCAGCAGCCGTTGTGGGATGGTCGCCCGTGATCATCCCGACCCTGATGCCGGCTTCGCGGGCAGTCTGGATCACCTCGCCCACGCCCGGCCTGGGCGGGTCGTGGAGCGCGATCAGCCCCAGCAGGGCAAGCTCCACTTCGGCCTCCTCGGGAAGGCGCCCCAGCCAGTCCTGTACCGGACCGGGCAGCTCACGCATCGCGACCGCCATGACCCGCAGCCCCCGTGAAGCCATCGCTTCAACTTCCTCCGCCGCAGCGCCTGCGGACTCTCCGCAGAGCGGCAGGACCGATTCGGGTGCCCCCTTTACAAAGAGAGTGGCGCCGACAATGACCGATTCACGGCGACGGCGGGGATCAAACGCGAACCGCCGCGCAGGATTGGCATTCTCCGGAGCGGACCCGGAGAGCCGGCGCGCCAAGACATCAATGGCAGCCTCCATGGGATCCCCCTCCGGCCTCCACTCAGCTCCGTGGAGAACAGCCCTGCCCTGGGAGGCAGCCCGTGCCGCGAGGGCGGTTCTGGTGGCCGCGGCGATCGCGGTCCCTTCGATGGCGGCGTCCGGCTGGTAACCCTCCCCCGTCACCTTCACATGGCCGTCGGCTGTGTAGACTTCGACGGCGTTCATCCGGTTCTGCGTCAGGGTTCCCGTCTTGTCGGTACAGATGAACGTGGTGGACCCCAGAGTTTCCACGGCCTCCAGGTTGCGGACCAATGCGTTGCGCGCCGCCATCCGTTGGGCCCCCATCGCCAATGACAGTGTGACGGTAGGCAGGAGGCCCTCGGGGACCAGGGCTACGGCGACGCCGATGGCGAAGAGAAATGCGTCGCGCCAGGGGATGCCCACCAGCAGGGATACGAGGAAGAAGAGCCCTGCGACTGCGAGTGCGACAGTTGCAATGAGACGGACGATGCGGCGCAGCTCACGGGCCAGCGGTGTCGGCGGAGATACGGTCCCGCTGGTCAGTTCGGCGATTCCGGCAAGCCGCGTATTTCCACCCGTGTGGGACACCACGGCGTCTGCTTGTCCGTTGACGAGGAACGTCCCGCCCCAGGCGCTGTCCCCGATGGCCTTCGGAACCGCTTCACTTTCGCCCGTCAACATGGACTCATCCACAGCGCAGCCGGAGGCAACGGCAAGGATGACGTCGGCTGGCACCCTATCGCCCGCTGTGAGTACGACGGCGTCACCCGGGACCAGTTCACTGGTGTGAAGCCTGCGGATGTGTCCGTCCCGACGGACGGAGACGTCAGCCGGCAGCAGCGCGCGCAGTTTTGCGGCTGCGTGCTGGGCACGTTCCTGCTGGATGTGGGCGAAGATCCCATTGACGACGACCACTACGATGATGGCGACGCCAAGCTGCGGCAGCCCTCCGATGAACGCGAGGGCGGCGGCACACCACAGCATGACGGCGAAGAAATGCGTCAACTCCCCCAAGAGCTTCCGCCACTGCCGTACCGGCTTCGCGGTGGGAAGAACGTTTGGCCCCGACTCCCTGAGCAATGCTGCCGCGCGTTCAGAACTCAGACCGGTTGCATCCAGCCCGAATTGAGGGGAACCCGCTCGTTGCGTCACTGCTGCTCCAAATTCGCCGACGTCTGGTTCGTTGACAGGCTGTACCAGGTGGGCCCCAGCGTCTAGGGCCAAAGGTCATGGTCTGAGGATGATGCGGATGGTGTGCCGGCGTCGTGACCTTGGACCCTGTTCATCCTTACCCGCCGGGAACATGCTTTGAGGAAAGCCTGTGCACGTACGGGCACGCGAGGAGAAGATCATGGCCAAAGCCGCTGAGGAGAAGATCATCGTCGGCGTGGACGGTTCCGACGCATCCATCGAAGCTCTTCGCCAAGGGACTCGTCTGGCGCTGGCCCTTGGGACCCGCCTGGAAGCCTGGGGATGCTGGGAGTATCCGGCAGGTTATGAAGGCTATCTTGCTATGGGGGTAGAAGGTTTCGCCCGCGAAGCTGAGGAAAATCTGGAGCGTGCACTCGCGGAAGCCTTTGGCCCCGAACGTCCGCGCCATGTCATTGTCAGGCTCGTCCACGGATCGGCACGGACGTCGTTGGTTGGCGGAAGCAGGCACGCCTCTCTACTTGTGGTCGGACGCCGCGGGCATGGCGGGTTTGCGGGCCTGCTGCTCGGATCGGTCAGCGCTGCCTGCGTCGCCCACGCGCACTGTCCTGTCCTCGTGGTGCACTCGCCCCGGGCGGAAGAACCCGCTTCGTAGGTGATTCCCGCCGTCGTCCTGTTCTTCCTTTAGCTGGCCGCAAGCGGGAACTGCCGTGTATCGCCGGCGCCCAGAAGGACACGTTCGGAGCCGACCTGCAGGCAGATGGCGGGAGCGTCCCCAGTGGCTGCAGAGACAGTCAATTTCCCGTGCTCCAGGCTGATTGCGAGCAGATGATCCCGGTAGCGGACATGGAAGGACACCATTCTTATCCCTTTGGGCATCTTCGGAGCGAAAAGGAGCGCGTCACTGGTAATCCTGAGGCCGGCAAAGCTTCGCTGCACAACGTCGATGGTTCCCGCCATCGCACCAAGGTGGATACCTGTCCGCGTGGTGCCTCCTTGAGTGTCATCAAGATCGGCACTCAGGGCTTCACGGAACGTACTCCAGGCCCTGTCGGGGTCCCTTGCGGCCAACACTGAAGCGTGGGCGACCCGGCTGAGAGTGGAGCCGTGCGCCGTGCGTGCCAGATAGTAATCGACCGTCTCTTCGAGCTGTGTGGCGGACACGTCATAACCCAGTCCGGCCAGGAAGTGCGTCAATTCCTTCTCGCCAAGGACGTAAAGCAGCATTAGCACGTCAGCCTGTTTGGCCAGCCGGTACCGGTTTGTGCTGTCTCCCTCAGCCTCGAGGATCAGGTCCAGGCGTTCGATGTTTGTGTAGGCGTTCCGGTAGTGCTCCCAGTCCAGTTCCTGCAGTACTTCATAGCCGGCGAACTGGCTGATGATTCCATCGTGAAACGGTACGAACATCCGCTTGCTGACGTGCCGCCAACTCGCGATTTCCGAGGGATCTATCGCCAGACGAGCCTCGAGGTCCTCGAGGTCGTGACCGTGGAGCAGTGTCATAATCTCGCAGGCTTGGGCGCAGACCCATGAAGCCATGACGTTCGTGTAGGCGTTATCGTCCAGCCCGGCGCCAGGGTTGTCCGGGTAGCCGGTGTGATATTCATCCGGACCCATGATTCCCCGAAGGTGGAACCGGTCCGTTTCCTGATCGTATTCGGCCATGGACGCCACGAGTCGTGCCACCTCCAGAATCAGTTCGGCGCCGTGGCGCAGGAGCCATTCCCTGTCCTGCGTGGCCAGGAAATACTGCCACGCGTTGAAGGCGACAGCGAGCCCTGCGTGCCGCTGAAGATGGGAATAATCCGGTACCCACCGGCCAGAGCGCCGATTGAAGAGCCAACGGGGAGTCTCCTCCCTCCCGTCACTGCCGCTCTGCCAAGGGAAGAGCGCTCCCTGGAGCCCTGATGCGGCGGCGGCTTCCCGGGCCGCCGGAAGCCTGCGCCACCGGTAGTTGATGACGGAGCGCGCTACGGAAGGCATCCTGGAGGTGAGGAGGGGCAGGACGAAAAGTTCGTCCCAGAAGATGTGGCCACGGTAGCCCTCCCCGTTCAGCCCGCGCGCGGGCACTCCGGCGTCCAGTTCTGCGGTGTGCGGGCTTAGCGTCTGGAGCAAATGGAAAACATGAAGGTTCAGGATCAGCTGCACCTGTGGGCTGCCGTCGATATCGATGGCGAACAGTGCCAGCAGCCTCCCCCAGGCGTCCTCGTGTTCGGAGAGCAAGTGCTCAAAGCTTTGGTCGGCGGTCATGAGTACGTTCCTAGCGGCCAGTGCCGGCGAGGATACTGCCCGGTCACGGGAGGTGACCATGGCTGCAGTCCTGGTGACCACTACCGGCTCGGCGTCGGTCAGCGGAAGTTCCCAGGAGCGGTAATACACGCCCTCCTCCTCGCCCGGCTCGCCGTTGCCGGTATGTCCGGAGATTTCCGTGCGCAATGCGGTGGCGATCCTGATGTGGCTTTGGCTGGTTTCCACTTCAACTATCGGGACTGGTTCAGCCGGGTCTGATACTCCCAGCCGGACCAGATGATGGTGGGTCAGGAGCGCGTCTTCCGGCACATTCTCGTTGGTGATGCCGGAGTCCACCCCGCTGCGGATCACTACGGAACCGCTCCAGCCCAGTGCCGTTAAGGATGACCTGAGAGCCATCAGGTGTGGTTGGGCCATCGACACGAAACGGAGCTGGCGCAGTGCCAACCGACGCCCGTCAGGTGCCTCCAGTACCACTTCCCGTTCAAGGGTGGCCCTGCGCATGTCGAGCACCCGCCGTTCCCGGAGAATCTTCAGCCCGCCCCGGGACCACCAGTCCCTTCCGTCCAGCCGCAGGTCCAGCACCAGCCAGTTCGGCGCATTCACCATATGCTCGTCTTCGACATCCTGGCCCTGCACCCTACTCACCAGTCGGTTGTAGACCCCGGCAAGGTACGTTCCGGGATAGTGCACTTCACTCTTCCTGCTCTCGGGAGCCGCGCCGCGGACAGCCAGATACCCGTTCCCGAGCGTCGTCAATGCCTCCCGGTGACCTTCATGGGCGGGATCGTAGCCCTCATAGATGAGGCGCCATGGGTCGGTGAGAACCCGGCCCAGGTCCAGTTGGCCTACATCAGTCAGTACGACGTCGGCGCCTGCCGCCTCCAGTTCGGTTCTCCTGTCCGCCCTGTCGATGCCAACGACCAGGCCGAAGCCGCCGCGGCGTGCCGCCTCCACACCGGCTATTGCATCTTCGATCACCACCGCGCGGGCAGGCGGGACTCCGAGGCGGTGCACGATTTCGAGGAACACTGCGGGGTCAGGTTTACCGGGAAGTCCTAGCTCGCCCGCGATGACACCATTCATGACCAGGTCGAATGAACCCGAGAGGCCTGCCGCTGCCAGGACAGCTGAAGCATTGCGGCTTGACGTTGCCAGGGCCACTGGGATCCGTGCCGAGCGGAGCCTTTCAATCAGTGCGACCGTTCCCGGAAAGGTCCTCACGCCGTCACGTCCCAGCCTCTCCTTGAAAAGCTGATCCTTGAGTTTGGCCAGGCCGTGTACCGACCAGTTCCCGGCGGCGTCAGCACGGCTGCCTGCGGGCAGGGTGACGCCTCGGGACGCGAGGAAGGCTTCCACGCCGTCTTCCCGGGGCCTGCCATCCACGTATTTAAGATAATCACCCGTGGTGAACGCATCCTTCTGTGCCTCCAGAGGAAGCCGGGGATCCTGCAACACCTCATCAAAGAGTTGCTTCCATGCTCCCTCATGGACAGCGGCCGTGTCCGTCACGACGCCGTCCAGGTCAAAGATCACAGCGTCAAAGGGCGACAGTGCCGCGGAAGCGGTTGGTGACTCGGTCATGGCCGGTCCCTGCCGGCGGCCCAGGCGCGCACGAAAGATGCTTTGCCCCGCGGTGTCCGTTCCACGTGTTCAACCACCCTTACCTCCAGCGGAGTCTGGGCAGCCCAGTCGTAGGCCCGCGCATAGGAGGCCAGGACGGTCGCCCACTCAGAGCGGTTCCAAAGGAAGGTCCCGCGCCGCCCGGTGGTTCCGGCTGTCCCTGCGGCCCACCAGCGTCCCTTCCACGGTATTAACGGGTCTCCCCCACCCTGCGTCAAGGGCCGCAGCTGGTCCTCAATGACTGTGTCCTCGAAGTTCCCCATCAGCTCCATTTTGGTCACAGGTGGCAATTGCGACAGGGGTGCATTGAGCAGCCAAGCGTGATGGCGGCGGTAGAAGGCTGAACCTTGATAAGCAGCGTGGCGCAGTTCTTGTGGGGCCCGCTCCTGATGTTCCTTGATACGGGGTTCGTCCCACTTGTCCCGTTGCCGCCATGCGGCGCATTGGAACAATCTCCGGGGTACAAGGCCAATATCCATGGCCGGGCGAGCCTAGCGGCTTCCCGGCAACGACAGGGGCTGCGGTGCACGCGCCGCCGCCAGGAGCGCCGTTCCGGGATGGGAAAGCCTGTACCTCATTTGCGGCCCCCGCCTCTGAGTACGTCCAACCTCGCGGTGTATTCGACCTCGTCGATTTCTCCGCGGGCAAACCGCTCTGCCAGCACGTTCTCGGCATAGCCAGCGCCTGAGGTCAGGTCGCGTCCTCGACTGCCAGCTCCGGTTGCTCGGGCCAGAAGAACGACGGCGGCGATGACTGCGCCCCAGAACACCACGAAACTGATAACCATGAGGACGTAGCCCCAGCCGCCCATGTTCCCGTCCCAATACATCATCGCAAGTCCTCCCAGTAACGCCGAGGCAACGGTTGCACCAGCCTTGAATTTACTGTCGATACCAGCTGTTTGCCGCGCCAGAGGCTTTGGTCCCGCCGCCGTCCGAACGTCCCTGCCGGAGGCAGTCATAACAGGAACGAGGTTCAGAAGTTCCACCAGCACCGCCGTGCGCCCGCTCCTGCACCGCTTTCTAAGGTTGGCTTCCTTTTGCCGGACCCCTCGGGAGCGTCCCGCCGGAGTTCCCGTATTCAAAGAGGCCCTTCGGCCCTGACGTGACTCCGGTTTCATTGGTTAGCTTGCAATATGCATGAGCGGCAGCCTTCCGGGAGGTTACAACGGAATTCATGGCCGGAAGAAGCGGGGCGATCTTGGCGTGCCTTGTATCTTTCGGCTGGCATTGCAGCGGTTCTTTTCGTTGTGCTGTTGATAGCTGCTCTGGTTTGATTTCATAGCACCGCCGCCGGTCCATGGCGGCGCTGAGACGCTAGAATTCATTGCCGAGAACAAGTCTCTGTATATTGCCGAACAAATCCTTTGGATACTGCCCAGCATCCTGCCGGTAGTCGTGTTCGTCGCGCTCTTCGTGGCCTTGGCCCCGCTCGGCAGAAGTACGGCGCTTCTCGCTACTGTCGTAGGAGGCGTCCCATGGGCCTTGCTGTTGGCTGTGCCTGTCTCCAGCCGGGGCTCGCTGAGTCTTGTGTACCACAGCGACCGCTACTCTATTGCAGGTTAGGACGGTGAGCGGGGCGTCTTCGCTACAGCAGCGGAAGCGATCATTGCTGAAAACAACACTCCCGCCATCGCCGGGCTCCTTTCGCCCGTGGGCATTCTTCTCGTCTCGTTGGTCATGCTCAAGGGGCGTACTGCCGCGCGCGTTTGCCTGGCTGGGCCTCATAACGGGAGCACTGGGAATTCTCAGTGAGGCATTGCGGTTGTTGCAGCTCATCCGCTCAAATGGGGCGCCGATGATGGCCGCTTTAATAAGGAGAATGATGGACAGCCTCCGGTGGAAGTCCACGAAGGTGAGAAGCAGGGATAGCAAGTGAACCGACGGCGATTCCTTCCCGGGGTGAGTTGATTTACCCCCGTCGTTCTGCGCCGAATTGACCCAGGAAGCCGCGATGCCACCAAGGACCAGGCCAAGGCCGATCATTGACAACATAACGCCCAGGATGAGCATGACAAGAGAACGGCCTTCTGGAGGTCCTCCCCTCATAAGCGTTGGCTTCTGGTCATTGGACTCAGCTGGAACGTTCCTGGCCGGATGCCGCTGCCCTTCGTTGATCGGTGTTCAGCGAGCCGAACCTTGTCCCGCCTCCCGGCTGCAATTTCTTGCAGCCTCCGATTTCAGACGGGGGTCTGGTAGGGCCAAAAGTCACTGCCGTCCGGCGCTTAGAGGGATTGAGGACTGAGACGCGCCCCGGAACCAGCCTCGTCTCCGAAAACTGTTGAATAATCAGGTGGTGGACGCGTTATGGAAGAAGGATGTTCTCGGCGAGGGATTCGAACAGCTTGAACTCGCCCTCCCAGACAACGCCGTGGCTACGCTCGTGAGGTATAAGTCCGACGAGGAACCCGACACGGACCCTGTGGCGGCAGATGCGGACGTCCTCTACGTCCATGGCTGGTCCGACTACTTTTTCCAGCACAAACTGGCACGTTTCTGGCACCGAAACGGCGCGCGGTTCTTCGCTCTGGACCTGCATAACTACGGGCGCAGTCTGCGGCTTGGCAACACACCTGGCTTCGTCACCGACTTGAGGGATTACGACGAAGACTTGGCCGCCGCCTTGGAGGCCATGGGCCGCATCTCCGGCAAGCCTCTGATCCTGCTGGGCCACTCGACCGGCGGCCTCACCCTGAGCTGGTGGGTTCACCGGCACCCAAGGGTGGCGACTGCGCTGATCCTGAACAGCCCCTGGCTTGAATTTCAAGGCAACGAGATAGGCCGCCGCGCTATTTCCCCGCTGGTCCAGATCCAGGCTCGGCGCCACCCGCTGGCTCCACTACCCATCCAGGACCCGGGAATCTATTCACGATCTATGTCCTCAGAGTTCGACGGGCACTGGTCCTACAACAAACACTGGCGCCCTTACCGCGGATTCCCCGTCACCAGCGCCTTCCTCAACGCCGTGTTCCAGGCCCAAAACGCCGTCGACGCCGGCTTCAGCATCGATGTCCCGATCCTGACCATGCTCTCCACCCGGGATTACCTTCAACCCCGCTGGACGGAAACAGCCACCGAAGCCGACGTTGCCCTGAACGTTGACGTGGTCGCGCACCGCGCGCTTTCCCTCGGAAACAATGTCACCGTCGTGCGGATACCCAAGGCCGTGCACGATATCTTCCTCTCCCCTGCCCCGGTAAGGAAAAACGCCTACCGCGAAATGGAGCGCTGGCTCGGCGGATACCTCAACCGGCGCGATTAGGAACAGATATCCGTAGCGCCGCCACGGCACCTACGGGAAGACTTTGTACCCTGTTGCGGCCGGCAGACCCACGCAAGGCTGGAAGACAGAACCAACTGCTCAGGAACAAGCGCGCACTCAAGAACCATTCACCCGCCGTCGTACGGCTCCCGGAAGCTGACGCCGTCCCCGGGCCTTTCCAGGTCCGGCACATCCGGAAGGCACGTAAATGCTCAACCATCCGAAAGCCAACAGAATACTCTGGGCGAGGTGTTCAGGGATAATGGCGACTCAAGTAAGGATCCATTAGGGTCTCATGTGACCCGCGGCGGTTCCCCACGCTCAGCGGAATCGCCTCGGCGTGCCGGCGCCCTAGCGGGGGTGAGACGGCGGGAGTGCGGGCCTTTGCTATTCCGAGGCGCGTTGCCAAGCTGCCCGGTTCCGTAGGACGTATTCAGCAGCAGCTCGCCAGTGCTCGCCGTGGCCATTGACGTGCATATCCGCCCAGGGCTGGAAACCAGTACCGTGCGAGGACTTCAAAAGGTTGTACATGGCTGCCGCTCGCTTCCCCAGAGCTTCCGGCAACGCCCTACGCAGGGGCTCATCAGCCCCATAGCCGTCAACAACTGCACGTAACCTCAACGTAGCTTCTTCCACCGGTTGGCCTTCGAACAACACGCCGAAAGACTGAGCGGCATAGGCCAGATCCCAAAGTCGCGTGCTCGGTCCAGCAGCGTCCCAATCGATGAACACCCGGCGTTCTCCCATGATGAGATTCCATGGGGCCAAGTCGTTGTGGCACATCAAGTCCGGATTCTCAGCGGGGAGCAGCAGGTTCCACCCTTCAGAATCGGGAAGGTCCACTTTTTCGCTCGCATCATGAATCTGCCGAATCAGCCGGCCTACCCGCATGAGATCATCGTGTCCAAGTGGCAACTGATCCAGCGCAGATACGCCTTCTACGTACTCGATCACGTGTCGCCCAGCATCGTCACGGCCCAAGGGCAGGGGAACATCAACGCCCATTGCCCGTAGGGCACCAAGATAGCTCTGGACAGCGGAAGAGTTCTCTAGCCACGGCTTTCGAACTGTGCCACCAATTCGAACAACGCTTTCTGCCCTAACTCGGCTGAAGCCCACCAACGAGCGCATAGGCCCGGAAAGATGCCCTGGCCCCTCGGATTCCTCCGCTGCGATGCGGGTAAGGGCAATTGCTGCCAGGCCCGGCTGATCATAAACAAGTCCCATGCACCAACGTCACGGCCGTCAAGGCTCAGCTGTCTGTGACTGCCATGAGATGCCAGGCGGGCGAGCGGGGATCGCGCCGCAGATGGAATGTGCACAGCTCGGTGCTTGAACCGGGGCGGACCTGAACAAGCCAGTTTTCGGCGCTGACGGCTGGCCGGTCTCTGGCCGTGGCCACGGGCCGATCGCAGCTCGATGCCGGTTTCTTCCCATCCCGATGGGAGCGGGCCACCAAAAGCGAACGCAACTATCTGCGGAGCATGGCCGAGGACGGCGATGCCGGATCGAACACCGGCGTGGTGGCGGAGCGTCTGGGTACCAGCCAGAACAAGCTCGGACCAGCGCGGGCCGGCCTGATATCCAAAGGACTCATCTACGCCCCCGAGCATGGCCAAGTGGCATTCACCGTTCCTGGAATGGCAGCCTTCATCCAGCGCCAGTACGACGCACCCGCATAGCCGTTTAGCCAGCCAATACCTGCCGCCAGGCGACCTGAGCTGCGGCCAAACGGTGTTGTTGGATGGCGTTGCCCGCTAGGCCGTGACCCCCACCTTCGTTCGACGGATAAGTCACAGCCAGAGCTAGCCCGGGGTTTTCATCAGTCTTGGGCTGACGGGTGTGTTTAAGAGACGAAAAGGTGCTCTGACAAGGGAAAATAGGGGTGTCTACGCCGTTATTTCCGTGTCTTGAAGGAGCACCTTTTCGATGCCCCAGTCTACCAAGGTCTTCCCATCCGTCCCGGTCACTTTCACCGGCCAGTCGCTGGTCTCCCATGCCGGTGCCAGGGTCCTGACTTCATTCATTGACGCCCTCGGGTTCCGGGATCTGTGCGAGGACCGGCTGGGCCAGTTCGTCCCCGCGATGGCCTCGCACCGGCCAGGGAGGCTGCTCGGGTCGCTGGCGGTGATGCTCGCCGCCGGCGGCGAGTACGCCTCCGACCTGGACATCCTGCGCTCCCAGCCCGGAGTGTTCGGGAAAGTGCCCTCGAACGCGACAGTCTCGCGGTTCTTCGAACGCA
>NZ_PZKO01000016.1:0-33507 GCF_014926485.1 Pseudarthrobacter sp. AB1 | reverse complement strand
CGGGCCGTTGCACAGGAACACAACACAACAACATAACAACACCACAATGTTGTAACCAGATTTCCCACCCGTACAGGCACGCCTGAACGGGCCGGGTAGAAGGGTTACGGCGGTCATAGCGTGGGGGAAACGCCCGGTCCCATTCCGAACCCGGAAGCTAAGACCCACAGCGCCGATGGTACTGCACCCGGGAGGGTGTGGGAGAGTAGGTCACCGCCGGAACATCATTACAGGTCGAGAGCCCCCCAACCACCAGGTTGAGGGGCTCTCCCACGTTAACCACCCAACCCACAAAACCCTGTGGACCTGCGTAGAGTTGACGTCCATGGATAACCTTTTCAGCCACGCGGATGATGCCCTACCTGTCTCTGTTGAGACCGCAGAGAGCCTGGAAGCCGTCACCTGTACTGTCACTGTGCCGGGGCCGGTGGCCCAGACGTTCACCGGCTTCACGGATCACACGCACCTGTGGTGGCCACTCGATTCACACGGTGTGTACGGGGCAGGATCCTACGTTGAGTTTGAGGAGAACCTCATCGTTGAAACAGCTGACAACGGCAGGACCGCGGTCTGGGGCTCCATAGATGACTGGCAGCCGCCCCTTTCCTTCCACGCGTCCTGGCATCCAGGGACTACTGCTATCTGGTCCACAGAGCTGCGGGTCGCGTTCAGGGCGGTGGAATCCGGGACGGAGCTGCGTCTGGTCCACGACGGCTGGGAAGGTGCGGAGGATCCTGCCGCCACGCGCGCGGCCTATGCTGCTGGCTGGCCGAAGGTGCTGGACCGTTTCGTGAGGTTCATGGGCGGGAACGCACAGGCCTGACGGCCACCTCACAACAGACCGAACTCAGAACAAACCGCGCTCAGAACAAACCGGCCCAGAAATGTTCCGGCCCAGAACAGCTGCAGTCCGGAGCGGACCCTGTTCAGCATGGAACTGCGATGCAGCGTCAGGCCGGCGGTACAGCCGTGCTGTTCCGGACCAGGAACTCTGTGGGGTACTCCCGGTCAGTGGCCGCCGCCGGCGGTGACGTGCCCTTCGCAGGCCGCTTCGCGCCGGCGTCGAGCGTTTCCAGCAGCATGCGGGCCGCCAGGGCGCCCTGGCCGCGCGCATCCTGGTTGATGGTAGTCAGCCCAAAGACCTCACCGAGTTCATGACCGTCCATGCCGATCACGGAGAGATCCTGCGGTACACGCAGGCCGAAGTCGCGGGCAGCGAGGATGACGCCGATGGCCATCTCATCGGAGGCGGCAAAAACTGCAGTTGGCCGCCCGGCCGCGGAGGCCAGGAGGCTGCGGGCACTCGCGTAGGCGCCTTGGATGGTGAAGTCCGCGGACACTACCCATTCGGGGCGGACCGCATGCCCCGCAGCCTCCATTGCAGCTTCAAAACCTGCCCGGCGTATCCCGGGCAGTTTGAAGTCCTGGTTCAGTTCGGCGTTGCCGGTGATGTGGGCGATCCGGGTGTGGCCCAGCCCGAGGAGGTGCTCGGTGGCGGTCCGGGCGAGGCCGGCGTCGTCAATCCTGATGGTGGAGGCGCCGGCCAGGGCGCCGCCGATGCCTACAATTGGACGGCGGAATGCCAGCAGCTGCTTGATTTCGGCTTCGCTGAGGACGAGCGCCACAGTGATGACTGCGTCCAGCCGCTTCCGGAGCAGGAAGTCGGTCAGGACGCTGCGGCGGCGTTCCGGCAGGTCACCCATGTTGTACAGGGTGAGGTCGTAGCCGGCGTCGAGCAAAGTGCCGGACACGCCCTCCAGCACCGACGAAAAGTACCATCGGTGGATGGACGGGACCACCAACCCCACGTTGTGGTTACGGCCTGAAGCCAGGCTGGATGCATGGTAGGACGGGACGAAGCCCAGCTCGTCGGCCGCGGTCTTTGCCAACTGCCGGCTCTTGGCCGACACATTTGCCTTGCCGCTGAGCGCCCGCGACACAGTGGCGATCGACAGCCCGGCGCGGTCGGCAACATCCTTGATGCCAGCAAGTCCCACTAGTCTGCGTCGCCTCCGCCAATCCGCAGCCATGCGGTCTCGCCGGAAGCCAGGAAGTGTGCTGCGCCCGGGTCAGAGTCAGCGCTGCGGACGAGGACACTGCCGGCCGGCATTTCCAAGGGTTCGTGGTTGAGGTTCATGAGCACCAGCGTATCGCCGTTAATGTATGCCAGGGACGAACCGCTGCACCAGTCCTCGGCCCAAGCCAGTGATCCGCTGCCCAAACCCAGCTCACGGCGCAGGGCCAGCATGTTCCGGTACAGGGAAAGGTGCGACGCCGGCGATGCGGCTTGCGCGTCCCGTGCCAGTTCCGCGAAGCTCGCCGGCAAGGGAAGCCAAGGATCCTCGCCCGAGCCAAAGCCCAGGTGCCGCTCTGCAGTTCGCCACGGGAGGGGAACCCGGCAGCCGTCACGGCCCAACCGGGCGCCTCCGGTGCGTGCGAACGTAGGGTCCTGCCGCAGGTGCTCCGGAATATCGATGCCGTCCGGCAGCCCGAGCTCCTCACCCTGGTACAGGTAGGCGGCGCCGGGCAGTCCCAGCATAAACAATGAGGCGGCGGCTGCACGCCGGCGGCCCAGGGCTGTGTCCGGCTGAGGATCCGCCGGACCAATGCCGTCGCCGTCTCGCGGACCGGATCCGTTGTAGCCAAAGCGGCTGGAATGGCGGACTACATCGTGGTTGGACAGCACCCATGTACTGGGGGCTCCCACGGCGTCCAGGGCGGTCAGCGAGTCCGTGATAACACTGCGCAGCCGGTAGACATCCAGTCCGGCGTGCAGGTAGGGAAAGTTGAAGGCCTGGTGCATTTCATCGGACCGGACCCATTCGGCGAGGCGCGGAAGCGGATCCACGTTGGCTTCCGCGCACAGAATGCGGTCCGGGCCGTAGCTGTCCAGGATGAGGCGCCAGGCCCGGAAGATGTCGTGGAGGGCCGGCTGGCCGAACATCGGAGCCTCGTGGCCGGGGAAGCCGTCCGAGCTTCCGCCGTCGGCCCGGCCGCCCCAGGCGGGCAGCCCCGGGGCTTTGACCAAGGCGTGGGCGACGTCCACCCGGAAGCCGGAGACGCCGCGGTCCAGCCAGAAACGGAGCACGCGCTCAAATTCGGCGTGGACGGCGGGGTTGTCCCAGTTGAAGTCAGGTTGGGAGGAATCGAACAGGTGAAGGTACCACTGGTCCTGCCGGCCGTCAGGACCGGTTACCCGGGTCCAGGCGGGGCCGCCGAAGTGGGACTGCCAGTTATTGGGCGGTTCGTGGCCTTCGGGCCCGACTCCGTCCCGGAAGATGAACATGTCGCGTTCCTGGCTGCCTGCAGGGGAGGCCAGTGCTGCCTGGAAAGCCACGTGCTGGTCCGAGCAGTGGTTGGGAACCAGGTCCACGATGACCCGCAGCCCCAAGCGGTTGGCTTCGGCAATCATGATGTCGAAATCGCTGAGGGTGCCGAAGATCGGATCCACGTCACAGTAGTCGCTGACGTCATAGCCGGCATCGCGTTGGGGCGATTTGTAGAACGGGGACAGCCAGACGGCGTCCACATCCAGCTCGGCCAGCTGCGGGAGCTCCGCTGTAACCCCGGCGAGATCGCCGATGCCGTCTCCGTTGAGGTCGCGGAATGATCGCGGGTATACCTGGTAGATGACGGCGGAGCGCCACCAGCCGGGTGAGTTGTCGGCGTCGCGGATGTGGGACAGCCGATCCATCAGCGGGGCGGTGGCGTTAAACGCTGTATCTACAGACATGGAGGACAGCTTAGACCCTAACCGGCGGGAAACTGCAAACGTTTCCACGTCAAGGCATGAAGGTCTACTCACCAGTATGTTACGGATGGTCCGTGCTTGCTGGAAACGCTTACAGCCGGTTGGCAGATGACGGGCCAACGGGAAGCACCGCCCTAGACTGGGGGAGAAGCGCAACGACAACAACGACAAGGAACGGGGAGGCTGCGTGGGCGGCTTGGTTGAAGATCTGGTGGGCGCCCTCGGCGCAGGGCAGGTCAGTACCGAGGAGGAACTGCTCGCGAGGTATGCCGTGGACCAGGCCCCCGTCCTGGATTTCCAGCTGCCCGAAGCGGTAATCTTTGCCAGGTCTGTCACGGACGTACAGGCGGCGGTCAGGCTGTGTGCGGCCCACAATGTCGCCGTTGTGGCCCGCGGAGCAGGAACAGGCGTTTCCGGCGGCGCGCACGCGAGCAGGAACTGTGTAGTCCTGTCCCTGGAACAGATGAACCGCATTCTTGACCTGAACCCGGACGACGAGACCGCCGTCGTCGAGCCAGGAGTGGTCAATGCGGCCCTCAACGAGGCGGCAGCAGAGCATGGCCTGATGTACGCGCCGGATCCGGCGAGCTTTCGTTCCTCCACGATCGGCGGCAACGTTGCCACGAATGCCGGGGGACTGCGCTGCGCCAAGTACGGCGTTACCCGGGACTCGGTGCTGGCGCTGGAGGTGGTGCTGGCCGACGCGTCCCTCATCCGCACCGGCCACCAGACGTTCAAAGGCGTTGCGGGTTACGACCTGACGGGGCTGTTTGTCGGTTCGGAGGGCACCTTGGGAATCGTGGTGGGGGCGACCGTGCGGCTCAAGTATCTGCCCCGTGACGTGCATACCATCGCCGCGTTCTACCCGAACTTCCGGCAGGCCGCCGCCGGCGTCCTGGCTGTGGGCCGGGCCCGGGTGCAGCCGGCCATCATGGAACTGCTCGACGGCGGCACGCTGGCCCAGCTGGATGACCTCCACGGCTCCGACCTGAGTTCACGCGGCCGCTCGCTGCTCCTGATTCAGACTGACGGGTTCGGGGCAGCGGCGGAGGCCGACGTCGTGCGTTCTGTCCTCGCCGCCAGCGGCGCAATAGTGAGCACGGAATCCACGGCGGAAGCCGAGCAACTCGTGGAGCTGCGCCGGAACAGCCGGGGTGTGGAAGTGGATGACGAATACCGCGTCGGCGAGGACGTGGCCGTGCCGCGCTCGCGCCTGGTGGATTACGTGGCGGCATTGGAAGACCTCGCGGCCACGCACGATGTGCGCTTGAAGGTCGTGGCGCACGCCGGCGACGGCAACCTGCACCCCACCTTCTGGATTGACAGGCAGGGCAATGCGGTGGACGCTGACGCCATGAGGCGGCTGAACTTAGCCCTGGATGCCTCCATCGAAGCTGCCCTCGAAATGGGCGGCACCATCACCGGGGAACACGGGATCGGGCAGTACAAACTGCGCTGGCTGGGCCTGGAACAGCCGGAACCCGTCCGGGAGCTCCAGCGCAGGATCAAGGAGCTCTTTGACCCGGCAGGGATCTTGAACCCGGGCAAGGCCATCTAGCTAGAGGCCGGCGCTCCACAAACAAGCACGGTTGTGTTAACACAACCGTGCTACCACCGCTGCCGGGCCCCCGGGGGCAGGTCAGTCGTCGACGTCCGGGTACTCTTCGATGGATTCGTCGGCATCATAGCGGGATTCCTCGGTTTCCACTTCGAGGATCTTCAGCATCGCCGTGTCCGGGTTGAGCATGATGGCGGCCTCGTCCCTGCGGTGGCGCAAGACGGACTCAATATAGGACTGCACAGCCTCGGCGAGCGGAATGTGGCGGGCCTGCTCCTCTGACATATACCAACGGTGCTCAAGCACCTCGTGGACTGCCTCCGCCGGCTCAAGCTTGCCGGACAGGTCGCGGGGGATCGAGCGCACAATGGGCTCGAAGACCTGGCTGACCCAGAGGTGCGCGCTGTATTCCTCGTCCATCCCCGGGTTGTTGTCCGCCCGGAAGGAATCCATGTCATTGAGCAGGCGCCGGGCCTGGTTTTCCTGGGCGTCGAGCCCGGTCAGCCGCAGCAACCGGCGCTGGTGATGGCCGGCGTCCACCACTTTGGGCTGGAGCTGGATGGTGGAACCGTTCTGGGTGGTCTTGATGGCGTATTCCTCGACGTCGAAGCCCAACTCGTTGAGCCTGCGGATACGGGCGCCCACACGCCACCGATCGCCGAGTTCAAAAGATTCCTTCTCCGTCAGTTCCGTCCAGAGACGCCGGTAGCTCTCCATGATGAGTTCGCTGGTGGCCACCGGGTCCACCTTCTCCTCGATCAGGCCGCCATCCAGGAGATCCATCAGCTCACCGGCGATGTTGACCCGGGCAATCTCGAGATCGTACTCCCGCTGGCCGGTGGAGAGATCGGGATACAGCTCGCCGGTTTCGGCGTCAACCAAGTAGGCGGCGAAGGCGCCCGCATCGCGACGGAAGAGCGTGTTGGAGAGCGAGACGTCCCCCCAATAGAAGCCGATGAGGTGCAGCCGGACCATGAGCAGAGCCTGGGCATCGATGAGCCTCGTCAGGGTGTCTTTGCGCAGCATCTGCGAGAACAGGGCCCGGTACGGCATGGAGAACTTCAGGTGGCGGGTAACCAGCACGGGGTTCAGTGGCCGCCCATCCAGGGTGGTCCGGCCCGTGATGACTGCCACCGGTACAACACACGGGACATCCAGGCGGGCCAGCTTCCGGAGCATATGGTACTCGTGGCGGGCCACATGCTCCGATGTTTCCTTGATGGCGATGACGGAGCCGCCCAAGTGGGCGAAACGCACGATGTGCCGCGAAATGCCGCGTGGCAGCGCTGCCAGGTTCTCAGCCGGCCAGTCCTCCAGGGCGATATGCCACGGCAGGTCCAGAAGCTCCGGGTCAGCCGCGGCGGCCGTGATGTTCAGGTTACTGGCGACGCTGGAACTCTTGGCGTCGTTGGCGCTGGCAGCTTCAAACCGAGGGAGTTTGCCGATCTGGCCGTAGTCGGTGGGTTCGTCGTGCCATTGGGCGCTGCTTTCCTCGGTCATGTGCCAATTCTTCCGTACGTAGGGGCGGGGTGCCTAAACAAAGCCAGGAAAGCCACGCTTAAACCACGACGGCGGCCCGTCCGGTAAGGAGGGGCCGCCGTCGGTTGGTGCAGAGCGGTGCCGATCAGGTGGTGACAGCTGGTGCAACCACCGGATTCAGGCTCCGCAACCGGGACTAGCCGCCGAGGCGCAGGCCGGTCTTGGTGTCGAACAGGTGTACATGTCCGGACTGCGGGCGAACGTAGATTGAGTCACCCTTCATCGGGGGTCGGCGGCCGTCGACTCGGGCCACGATGTCGTGGTCCTTGCCGTCCAGCGTGGTGTGGCCGTAGACGTAGGCGTCGGCACCGAGTTCCTCGACGACATCAACCTCAACCTGGAGACCTTCGCCGGCAGCTACCTGCTCGAGGTCCTCGGGGCGGGAACCCAGAGTGACGGTGGCACCATGCGCCTCTTCGAGGACGTTGCGCGGCACGGGGTAAACCGTTCCGCCGAACTGAACCCCGCCGTCGACTACGGGCAGTTCGAGCAAGTTCATGGCGGGGGAGCCGATGAAGCCGGCAACGAAGACGTTCTTGGGCTTGTCGTAGAGGTTGCGCGGGGTGTCAACCTGCATCAGCAGGCCGTCCTTCAGCACAGCCACGCGGTCACCCATGGTCATTGCCTCGACCTGGTCGTGGGTGACGTAGACGGTGGTGACGCCGAGGCGGCGGGTCAGGGATGCGATCTGCGTACGCGTCTGGACGCGGAGCTTGGCGTCGAGGTTGGAAAGCGGCTCATCCATGAGGAACACCTGCGGGTTACGCACGATGGCGCGGCCCATGGCAACACGCTGGCGCTGGCCACCGGAGAGTGCCTTCGGCTTGCGGTCCAGGTATGGCTCGAGATCAAGAAGCTTGGCGGCTTCACGGACGCGTTCGGCGCGCTCTTCCTTGGAAACGCCCGCGATTTTCAGCGCGAAGCCCATGTTGTCCGCAACTGACATGTGCGGGTACAGCGCATAGTTCTGGAAAACCATCGCGATATCGCGGTCCTTCGGCGGAACATCGGTGACATCGCGGTCGCCGATAAGAATTCGACCTGCGTTGACGTCCTCAAGGCCCGCAAGCATGCGCAGGGAGGTGGACTTGCCGCAACCGGAGGGTCCAACGAGGACCAGGAATTCGCCATCGGCGATGTCAATGTTGAGCTTGTCAACAGCGGGCTTCTCTGTGCCCGGGTACAGACGCGTAGCGTTATCAAAAGTAACTGTAGCCACAGTTATCAATCCCTTCACCGGCAGGTACGTGCCGGACGATCCGTAGTGAATGGTTCATGTAATTCAGTTATCCACGGCATTGCAGCCGTGTACTCCCCGGCCGAAGCCGAGGAGTATCACGTGACGCCGCACGGTTCCTGTGCGCCACATCACAACCAAGAGTATGTCAGGTCAATGGCATATTGGTGCAAATGTTACGGAGGTCACACGTGAGGTTGGACATGTCGCCGAGGTTCAGTCAGTGCCGGGCTCTTCGTCGGCCACCACCAGGCTCCGTTCCTGCAGGAGTACTTCGAGCAGTTCCGCGACGTGGGCCGGCGCTTCCACCCGGAACTCGGCCTGGGTGAAGTCCAGGCCCACCTTGACGCCCACATCGCCGGATTCCAGCCGGGCCAGCGCGTCCTCGTCCGTGACGTCGTCGCCGGCGAAGAAGACAGCAGTGGCCCCCGTGATCTGGCGCAGGAACGTCAGGCCCTCGCCCTTGGAGGCGTTGACTACCGACGTTTCCAGGACGCGTTTGCCGTTCTTCAGGAAAACGCCCTTGCGGTCCTGGAGAACTGAACGGGCCGCAGCCACCGCGTCCTCGGCGACATCGTCAGTCGCCAGCCGGGTGTGCAGGACCACTCCTGCGGGTTTGTCTTCGAGCAGCGTGCCCGGTGCCTGCTCAACGATCTCTTCGAGGACGCCGCGGACTTCGGCCAGCAGCAGGCGCTGGGCTGCGTCCAGCGTCAGCTCCGCGGAACCGGGGCCCAGCCATGCCTCGGCGCCATGGCTGCCGATCAGCAGCGTGTCCACCGGGGGTGAGGCGACAGCGCGCAGGCTGGCGAGGGCCCTGCCGGAGAGGAGTGCCGTCGTCGTGCGTGGAAGGGCGGCTAGCCCGGCGAAAGCTGCGGCCGAGCGCGGAAGCGGGCGGGCGTCGTCCGCGCGGTCAACCAGCGGGGAAATGGTGCCATCGAAGTCCAAAGCCACCAGCAGGTGTTCTGTCCGGGCGATCCGCCGGGCGGCCTGCCGCAGTTCGGGGGACAAAGCGAGCGGGCCTTTGGCGGGACGGGCCTCAGGAGTCATCTCGCACAACTTTCTCGTTCAGGGCAGCCAGGAAGTCAGCTGACCAGTGGTCGACGTCGTGCTCCAGGATCTGCTTGCGCATGGAGCGCATACGGCGAGCGGCGTCTTTGGGAGGCAAATCGACGGCCCGCATGATGGTCTCCTTGAGGCCGTCGATATCGTGCGGGTTCATCAGCAGCGCCTGCTTAAGCTGGTCAGCGGCGCCGGCAAACTCACTGAGGACCAGGGCGCCGTCGTTGTTCTTGCGGGCGGTGACGTATTCCTTGGCCACGAGGTTCATGCCGTCCCGCAAGGCGGTCACGAGCATGACGTCGGCAGCGAGGTAAAGCGCCACCATCTCCTCCACAGGGTAGCTATGGTGCAGGTAGCGGACAGCGGTGTTCTGGATGGTGTCATAGGTGCCGTTGATGTGGCCGACGGTTCCTTCGATTTCCTCGCGCAGGAGGCGGTATTGCTCAACCCGTTCGCGGCTTGGGCTGGCAACCTGGATCAGCGTTGCGTCGCCGACCGTTAGCTTGCCTTCGTTCAGGAGTTCCTCAAAGGCCTTGAGCCGGTGCCGGATGCCCTTGGTGTAGTCGAGCCGGTCCACGCCCAGGAGGATGGTCTTGGGGTTGCCGAGGTCCTGGCGGATCTGGCGCGCACGCTCGATGATCTCGGGGTTGTGGGCCAGTTCGCTGATCTGGGCCACGTCGATGGAGATGGGGAAGGCCTGGGCTCTGGCGATGTGCGTGATTTCGCCGTCTTTGCCCTTCACATGCACTTGCTGCTGCTTGACGCTGGCGCCCAGGAACCGGCGGGCGGAGCGCATGAAGTTGCCGGCATCGCTGGGGCGCTGGAAGCCCACCAAGTCCGCGCCCATCAGGCCGTCGATGATGGCATGCCGCCAGGGCAGCTGCGCGAAGATCTCCGGCGGGGGGAAGGGGATGTGGTTGAAGAACCCAATCCGCAGGTCCGGCCGCGCTTGGCGCAGCAGCCGCGGCACCAGCTGCAGCTGGTAGTCCTGGACCCACACCGTGGCGCCCTGACCTGCATGGCGCACGACGGCGTCGGCGAACCTTTGGTTGACCTTGCGGTAGGCGTCCCACCAGGTCCGGTGGAACTCCGGTGGGGCGATGACGTCGTGGTAGAGGGGCCACAAGGTGGCGTTGGAGAAACCCTCGTAGTAGAGCTCAACGTCGTCGTTGCTCAGCTGGACGGGGACCAGGTCCATGCCGCCGTGGCTGAACGGCCCGACGGTTTCGTCCGGGGCGCCGTGCCATCCCACCCACGCGCCGTCGGACTTGGTCATCATGGGGGCGAGGGCAGTCACCAGGCCGCCGGGGGAGCGGCGCCAGCCGGAGCCGTCGTCGCCGCTGTCACCTGGCGCGCAGCGGTCAACAGGCAGCCTGTTGGAAACAACCATAAAATCGTATGTGGCCACGTTGCTGTGGCTGCGTGCGGCGGCGCCGGCGGCAGGTACAGCTGATGGTTTTTCTTGGACGGGTGTTTGCATTGCGGCCCCCTGGGGTTTGCTTGTGCCTTTAAACCACCTTAATGGGATGGAATCTTCACGGCTATTCGTCCGTTGGTTGTTCGGGCTGAATACTTGAAAGCGCAAGCTCTCAGGTTTGTCCCCTAAAATGGTGGAGTCGCCACAGAGTGGTCCCCCTATGTCGATCGACCCAAGGAACACATGAGCCCCGCAAACGAAATACGCAAGTCCAAGGCTGAACGAACCTCGGAGGCGCGCGAAAAGGCACGCCTGATCCGTGAGGCGCAGCTGAAGAAGGACAAGCGCAACAAACTGCTGATCGGCTGGGGCATTGTGGTGGCCGTGGTGGCCATCCTTGTGGTGGTGGGTCTGGTGGTGACCACAACGATGAGGCAGAACGCCCCCATCGCTGACCAGGGGCCGACGCCGGCGAATGGAAACGCCAACGGTGGCATCACCTTGCTGGCAAATACCGACGTCGCGAAGCTGGAACCGGCCACCGTTGACGCTGCCGCCGTGGGTGCGCCCCCGGAAACCGCGCCGGAGTCGGTTGTGGCGCCGGGCGCCGAAGCTGAGGCAGGCAAACCGGTCAAGGTGGTCCTGTACGTTGACTTCATCTGCCCGGTTTGCAAGAACTTCGAGACACAGTACAACGAGCAGCTGACGTCGCTGCGGAACGAGGGCAAGATCTCGGTGGAATACCGGGCACTCGGGTTCCTGGACAACCGGTCCTCCACAAACTACTCCTCCCGTGCAGCCAATGCGGCCGCGTGCGTAGTGAATGAGTCCCCGGAGAAGTATGCGGAGTTTGTGGACACCCTGTTCGCCAACCAGCCTGCCGAAGGCAGCGCCGGACTTTCTGACGACAAGCTCAAGACTATGGCGACAGACATCGGCGCCAAGAACATCGACACCTGCATCGACGGGAAGACCTACCGTCCGTACGTGAAGTTCACAACAAAGCAGGCCGCCGCGATCGGCGTCACCGGCACGCCCACCGTGTTCGTGGACGGCCAGCAGTGGGGCAAGGGTGCCAGCGCGCAGACCCCGTTCCCGGATTTCCTGCAGGCAGCGATCACCGCGAAGGGCTAGGTCCTTCCACTCAGGGACCTGCTTCCGGATCGATTCCGGGGGCAGGTCCTTTCTTTTTGCTTCGTTTCTCCCTGGCCGGCGTTTTTACGAGCGGGCGGACTTGGGCTAACCTTATCTAGCGCCGTAGCGGCGCACGCCCTGTACGGGGCGCGCCTCCTTAGCTCAGTTGGCCAGAGCACCGCTCTTGTAAAGCGGGGGTCGTCAGTTCGAATCTGACAGGAGGCTCCGATGATGGCTTTGACCTTCGGGGTCAGTCTTGAGCCCGTGCTGCCAACGGCTCGCGACCGCCGCGGATCTCCATCGCCTCATGAATCTGCAGTGCAAACCAGAGCTGGGCCAATGTTGACGTTTCGGTCACGTCCAACCCTGTCAGCTCACTGATCTTACGTAGCCGGTAAATGATGGTTTGCCGGTGCGCGAACAGGGCGGTTGCCGTCTTCTGCCAGGACCGTTGCATGTCCAAGTACGTTCTTAGCGTGACGATAAGGTCCGGCTGGCGGCCGCGCTCATACTCGAAAACCGGACCAAGCAACCGTTCGACGAGTGCCTTGCCTTCTTCATATCTGGTTAACCCCAGCCACGAAGGGCCTTCGGCGTAGCGTACTAAGTGCTCGGTGGCGCCGCCCGCGGTTCCCAGCGCCCACAGTGACTCCTGAAGCGCGCTTTGAATGCCTGCAGGGGTGGTCGGGGTGCTGACTCCGATCCTGACGCCTCCCGGAAGAGCATGGAATAGCAGCTCGTCCGAACACTGCGTGGACACGAGAACATGGAGCCTGTTGTGAGTCTGCAGGCATGCTGTAGGCAGGCCGTGACGCCAAAGATTCGCGTGGACGTTGGCAAGATCCTGTCCTGCAGCACTGGACAGCGAGATGACCAGGAACTCCTGCGCCGGAATTTCGAATTCGGACAGGCGGCTTTCCAGATCCTTAATCCCGTAGCGGCCGTCAAACGCCTGCAGAAGGAAGTCGGCACCGAGACGGAGCCTGTTCTCCAGCCCCAGCACTGTACGGGACAGTTCCAAGCCCAAAACTGTCGCCGCATGGAGCAGAACGACGGCGTCGGGGTGCGGATCGGAAGCGGGCACAACCACCAGGAGCGCGTTGGCGTGCGTGGGGATGTCCATCATGAGGATGTGTTGGTCGCCGAACCGATGCCACTGGAAATTCTTTGTGGCCGCCGCCGGCCCCACGCGATGCTTCAGCTCCGCTGCCAGCGCTGCCGGGAGCGGCTCACTGTCCGGGTGCCACGGGTGCAGACATCGCCGATCCACCACGAACAGCTGGGAATTCAGTTCAGCAGCTACTCCGTCGATCAGCGTCTGCCACTGGTTTCCCGCTCCGGCAAGTCGGAGAAGATCATAAATTCTAGCCGTCTGCCGAAGCCTACGCGATTCCTCCAGGAGGGAAGACTCCGCGACAGATCGAGCGATGGCGATGAACGGCAAGGGATAGGGCACGTTGACCACAGGCAATGGGAGGGCATTGCAGGCATTGATGAATTCAGGCAGGAGTTGTGGTGCGTGCATCTTCTCGCCCACAGCCAATGCGCTGGCGCCGGCCCTGACCAGCGACTCAGCAAGTTCGACCTGACCAGCGGCATCGGGCGGAATCGATAACCCGTTGGTCATCATGATCTCGCCGCCCGTGACCCACTCCCACAGCCGGGGAAGATCCGATGTGTGCGCCCACGTGATTCGGTTTCCCAATCCCCCTGAGCCTGCGAGCAGGCTCAGGCCCAACTGCGGCTCAGCGATGAGCTCTTCGACAGTAATCACGACCGGGTGCCCTTCTTTCTGTAGGGATGACGGCCTAGTGATCTTATACAAATATCTAAGCGCCTTCGTCATTTGTGGTCGATTGACGAATATGCGGCGTGATGGCCGTCACTCATGATTAAGTCACTTACTTCCCGGCTCAACGAAGAGCCTTCAACAGAGAGGGTTTGCAATGAGCGCAACGAGCAATCTCATTGATGACGCCCCGCTTACCAATTTCCACAAGAAGCTGACTTTCTTCGCCTCAGGCGGTCCCTTCATTGACGGCTATGCGCTGTCAATCATCGGCATCGCCTTGATCACGATGACCCCCGGCCTGCACCTGAGCACCGTGGAAATCGGCATGATCGGTGCAGCGAGCCTGGTCGGCATTTTCTTCGGCGGGGCCATCTTCGGCTGGCTGACGGACAAGATCGGCCGGCACAAGATGTACATCGCCGACCTCATCGCCCTGGCAGTGTTCTCCGGCCTGAACGCCTTCGCCACCGAAATCTGGCAGGTTGTCCTCTGCCGGTTCCTCCTGGGCGCTGCCATCGGCGCTGACTATCCGATTGCCACCTCGCTCCTTGCAGAGTTCCTCCCGAAGAAGCACCGTGGACGTCTCCTGGGTGCAACCTTCGTGGTCTGGGCGATCGGCGCAGCAACTGCCTACGCCGTCGGATACCTGCTCCGCGACACCGGGCCGGACGTGTGGCGCGTCATGGTTGGCAGCCCGGCGATCTTCGCCGTCGTCACCCTGCTTTGCCGGCTCGGAACTCCTGAGTCCCCGCGCTGGCTGCTCTCCCGCGGCCGCCGTGATGAGGCGGAAGCCATCATCAAGAAGGTTTACGGCCAGCAGTACAGCCTCGCCGACATTGCCTCAGACAGCCAAGGTCCTGCCAAGCAGGGAAAGTTCCTGGACATCTTCAGGGGACAGGCATGGAAGCGCACCCTCTTTGTCTCCATCTTCTGGACAGCCCAGGTGGTCCCGCTCTTCGCGGTCTATACGTTCGCCCCGGACCTGCTCGCCTCCATGGGCATGACGGGTGACGCCAATCTATATGGTGGTTCCTTCCTGATCTCCATGCTGTTTGTGGTGGGCGGCATTCCGGGTTTGTGGCTCGTAGAGAAGATCGGTCGCCGGAAGCTGCTCCTGTGGAGCTTTGGCATCATCGTCGTTGCACTGGCTATTCCCGCATTCATCCCGAATGTCCAGGCCGCGCCGCTGTTTATCGCCCTTGCAATATTCGCCCTCGCCTCCGGCGCATCGAGCTTCCTTGAGGTTGTCTACCCCAACGAGCTCTTCCCCACGGAGGTCCGTGCCACGGCAGTCGGCTTCGGAACGGCCATCAGTCGTGTGGGCTCGGCAGCCAGCACGTACCTGATGCCGGTCGCAATCATCAGCTTCGGAGCTGCCGGCTCGCTGCTCATCGGTGCTGCCATCTCCCTGGTGGGCTTGGTGGCGACGTTCCTGCTTGCGCCCGAAACTGCCAACAAATCCCTCGCCGAACTCACCACGGAAAATAAGCCGGTAGCTACCGAAACCAACAAAGAAGGATCACTCGTATGACCACGCACAAGCCCATCGGTCCCGTCGATGCAACGAAGGTACCCCGCTACGCCGGGCTCGGAACCTTCGCCCGGCTCCCGCAAATCGACCGGGTACCGGACTACGACATTGCCATCGTAGGCGTACCATTCGACGGCGGCACCTCCTTCCGCCCCGGCGCCCGCTTCGGGCCCGCTGCAGTCCGTGAAGCGTCCAGGCTGCTGCGCCCCGGCTACCACCCCGAACTCGATGTCGAGCCCGTGTACGAAGCCCAGGTGGTAGACGCCGGCGACATCGCCTGCACGCCCTACGACATCACCCGCGCAGTCCTCGAAATCGAAGAGCAGGCACGGCCCCTGATCAGCGAGGACAAGCGACTCATCGCCATCGGCGGGGACCACACCATCGCCCTTCCCATGCTGCGCGCACTGAACCAGGTGCACGGTCCCGTGGCCCTGCTGCACTTCGACGCTCACCTGGATACCTGGGACACCTACTTCGACCAGCCGATCACGCACGGAACGATCTTCCGCCGGGCCTTCGAAGAGGGACTGCTAGTTGAGGACAAGTCCATGCACGTGGGTATCCGCGGGCCTGTCTATGACCGTGACGACTTCCTGCGGGACCACGAGTTCGGCTTCCAGATCATCCGCTGCTCGGATTTGGACGTAATTGGTGTCCCCGCCGCCATCCAGCGGATTAAGGAGCGTCTGGGTGATACGCCGGTCTACGTTTCCATCGACATTGATGTGCTGGACCCGTCCTACGCTCCTGGCACCGGAACACCGGAGATGGGCGGTCTGCACTCCCGTGAGCTGCTTGCCCTCTTGAGAGGCCTGAACGGTATCAACATCGTGGGGGCCGATGTCGTCGAGGTAGCCCCTGCGTACGACCACGCAGACATCACTACTCTCGCGGCCGCAACCCTTGTCTTTGATCTGCTCGGACTGATGGTGAACCGTTCCAAGGGAGTGACCATCAGAGGCGCAGAAGCGCTGGAAGCCGCGGCCGGTTAGGCACCCCAACTTGCTGGCCCGCGGACTCCCGTGGGTCAGCAAGGGCACTGGAACGGGCTTCGAATACAAGCCCGTGAGCGGTTGGGTTGCCACTGCCCGACCTGGACTGGGCTGCCACGTCGAATCTTCGGTCACAAGATGGGCCGGCCTGCAGGATCCAAGAGCGGCGAGTTCCTTTCAAAAATATTCGAAAATCCCGTCTGGTTTCGGCGTCCAACCCTTAGGATCAGGAAAGTGCCGGTAGGCGCCACCTGACCGGCGGATTTCCACCCGCCTTGCCGATTGCGGGGGACCGATCGCCATGCTCAAAACCTTGAAATCCATCGCGGCAGTGGTTGGGCTGGGTCTGGCTTTGGGACTGATGCCGGCCCAGACAGCCCAGGCAGCGCCTGCCACCGGCCGGATCTCACTCAGCCCGGCCACTGGACCGGCAGGATCCGCCGTCACAGTCAGCGGAACGGGGTTCAAAGCCTCCACCACGGGGACGGTGATCGCCGGTGCCACGACTTTTCCCATCAAAACGGCAGCCTCGGGTGCCTTCAGCACGTCGATCACCATCCCGTCCGCAGCCGCGGGATCGTTGACCATCACGGCCAAGACCTCGTCTGTCGAGGCGTCTTCGGTGTTCACAGTGACCACACCGGACGCTGCGCTCTCTCCAGTCGGCACCGCCGCACTTCGGTTCGGGGTGGCCACGGCCGGCGGCCCACTGGCCAGCGGCGAACTGGATGACGTGGCGCAACTGGCCGGCGAAAGCCCGTCCACCATTCTTTTTTACAAGGACTTCCTCCAGGCGCCCCCCATTACCGAAATGAACTCCGTCCGGGCACGAGGCGCCGTTCCGCTCATTACCTGGGAACCCTGGGCCTGGGGCGGTGGAACGGAACAGCCGGCATACTCCCTTGACCGAATTGCCGCCGGCGACTTTGACGCCCACATCACGCAGTGGGGCCAGGCGCTCGCTGCCTGGGGCCACCCGGTCCAGCTCAGGTTCGCCCATGAGATGAACGGAAACTGGTATCCGTGGGCCGAAGGCGTCAACGGCAATCAGGCCGGTGACTACGTAAGTGCCTGGCGTCATGTTCACGACGTTGTTGCTGCCACTGGCGCCGGCAACGTGTCCTGGGTCTGGAGCCCGAATGTTCCGTACTACGGTTCCACCGATCTCGCCGGCCTCTTTCCCGGTGTCGGATACGTGGATGTTGTAGCCCTCGACGGGTATAACTGGGGCACCTCCGCTTCATGGAGCGGCTGGATATCGCCGCAGGATCTCTTCGCTCCGGGCATAGCCCAGTTGCGTGCTCTGGCACCCGGAGTTCCCATCCTGATCAGCGAGACGGCTTCCAGCGAGGCAGGCGGCAACAAGGCTGCCTGGAACGCCGGGCTCGTGTCCTATCTTGCCGCCCAGCCCGATGTGGTGGGCTTCGTTTGGTTCCATCTCCAGAAGGAAACCGACTGGCGCATCAACAGCAGCGCCACCTCAGCCTCCGCATTCAAGTCCGCACTTGAGGCGCGCCGGACTCCCTGACTCAATGCTCAATCTCCCGGTGATCAAGGACGCGCCTTGCTGTTCCGGCCGCGCCTTGGACAAATCCTGCAGAGGGCGAAGCAACGAAATCTGTCTGGTCGGCCACACTATTGCCCAAGTAGCGGCATGATGACCTAAACTGCTTCACTGAGGCGCCTGAAATGGTGCCGTGCAGCGACGAAAGTGAACATGCCATGGCTACCGATTACGACGCTCCACGCAAGACCGACGACGAGGCCTCTGCCGAGTCGCTGGAAGCGCTGCAGGCCTCCCGCAGCGGCAATGCCCAGACCGCAGTCATCGACGTCGACGAGACCGACACCGCCGAAGGCATCGACCTGCCCGGAGCCGATCTCTCCGGCGAAGAACTGACCGTCATTGTTGTTCCCGAACAGTCCGATGAATTCACTTGCGCATCATGTTTCCTGGTCCGCCACCGGTCACAGGTTGCGCGCGAAAAGAACGGCATGAAGTACTGCATCGAGTGTGAAGGCTGAAGTCCCGGCGCCAGCCCCCCCGGTGGGGCGCGCCGGCGTCGTTATTATCCATAACGGCAAGGTGCAGAAACGGCGTTAATAGTGTTTCGTTGGCCCCGTAAAGTGCCTCAGAATTACGCTCGCGTGACCGGAACCAAGCCCGATTAACGGTTCCGCGCCGAAGCGGCAACAACCCTGTTGAGTAGCCCCGGAGACTCCTAGGCTTGAGCTACCTAATCACTCGAAGGGTGGCCCACAATGAAAAAGATTCATACGTGGCTGACAGTCATTTTGATGACTGTTGGATTGGGTTTCCTGGCTCCGGGGCCCGCCTCGGCAACCACATCCTATTGCGGACTTGTATGGGGATCGCTGGCCAAATCAAACCCGGCGATGAGCACCGCATCAGTAACCAACGTTCGGACGGGGCAGCACTACTGCTTCGACCGGATGGTGGTTGATCTCAACGGCCCTGTGGCCGGCTACACTGCCCGTTACGTTCCCGTAGTGGTCCAGGATGGTTCAGGTTTCAGTATCCCCCTGCTGGGCAGCGCGTTCCTCCAGGTGACTGTGAACGCGCCTTCCTACGACAGCAACTACAACGTCACATACAGCCCGGCAGCCAAGGCCGAACTGTCGAACGTTTCGGGATACCAGACCTTCCGTCAGGTAGCGTACGCAGGCAGCTTTGAAGGCTACACAAGCATCGGCCTCGGCGTCCGTGCACGGCTCCCGTTCCGGGTATTCACCCTGGACGGACAGGGCTCCGGGTCGCGCATGGTGGTGGACGTAGCGCACTTCTGGTGACCGGCGGTTCGCTGCTGAACCGAAGTTGAGACAAGATCAGGAAACTAAAGAACGGCGCCCTGTTTCGGAGACTTTCCGGGCAGGGCGCCGTGCTGTTGTTGGGGCAACTACTCAGGCACCATCATCGCAGGGGTGTCCCGGCGGATGGTTTCGCCGCGGAAGAACCCCGGGGCGAGGCGTGCCATGATCACCATCAGCACAGCCCCGAGCGCCAGGATCCCGATGCCCAGGACAAACACCAGCCCAACACCGAAGACCTCGGAGCCGCTGCCGAACTCCGGCGCCCAGCTGTCCACGGCTGTCTGCAGGAAAACCACAAACAATCCGACACCGCCCAGCACCGGGCACAGGAGCCGCAGCACGAAGTTGCGGACGCTGCTGAACACGCTGTTCCGGAAGTACCAGGCGCACGCGATGGCGGTCAGGCCGTAGTAGAAGCAGATCATCAGGCCGAGGGCCAGGATGGTGTCGTTCAGGACGTTTTCGCTGATCACGTGCATCACCGCGTAGAACCCGGCGGACAGGATGCCCGCCGTCACCGTTGCGAAGCCCGGCGTCGAGAAGCGCCTGCTGATGTGGCTGAACGGCGCGGGCAGCGCACCGTAGTGGGCCATGGCCAGCAGGCTGCGCGACGGCGACGTGAACGTGGACTGCAGGGACGCTGCCGAACTGGACAGCACGGCGAGGGACATCAGGATGGCGAACGGCCCCATGATCGGTGACGCAAGCGCCGTGAAGAGGTTCTCGTGCTTCTCGGGGTTGTTCAGCCCCACACCCGTATCGCCGACGCCGGCGAACATCATGGTGGCGATGCTCACCAGCAGGTAGATCCCCAGGACAACGACGGCGGTGAGCGTGCCGGCCAGGCCCGCGGTCTTTTTGCCGTTGGCGGTTTCCTCGTTCACGGTCAGGCACACGTCCCAGCCCCAGTAGACAAAGATCGACAGCGAGATACCCGCGGCGATCTGCCCGAACGTCTCGATCCTGGTGACGTCGAACCACCCCCAGCTGAAGGGGATGGCCGTTTCCGATGTGGACCAGTTCGCGAACGCCATGCCGACAAAAAGTACCAGGACCAGTAGTTGGAATCCCACGAGTCCGTACTGGACCAGCTTGGTGGTGTGCAGGCCGCGGTAGCTCACCCACACTGCAAGGGCCACAAAAACGAAGCACGTCAGGACGTTCAACGGCTTATTGTCCGCGAGGTCTGCGAGTTCAGGCGCACCCGTCAGCTGCGACAGGAAGAGATAGAAGAAATCCACCGCCACGCCCGCCAGGTTGGACAGGACGATGATGTTGGCGGCAAGGAGTCCCCAGCCGCCCATCCAGCCCACCCAGGGGCCAAACGCTTTGGTGACCCAAGTGAACGTGGTGCCGCTGTCCGGGGAATCGGCGTTGAGTTCCCGGTAGGCGAGTGACACCAGGATCATGGGGATGAACCCGATCAGGAAAATGACGGGTAGCTGGAGCCCCGCCTCATTCACCGTGGGGCCAAGGGCGCTGGTCAGCGTGTAGGCCGGCGCGATGGTGGAAATGCCAAGAACGACGACGGCAAGCAGGCCCAGCTGCCCTCCCTTCAGTCCCTTTGCGGTGATGCCGTGCGCCGAGCCGGCCGGGTCGGTCCCGGATGGCTGGCCCGCGGTGGTGCTCGTACGGATGGTTTGGGTCATTGTCCGGCGCTTTCTACGAGGCAGCAGGCTGCTGTTGGGTGATGCAGTGGATGCCGCCGCCACGGGCGAACAGCTCACGGGCGTCAATGCCGACCACACGCCGGCCGGGGTAGGCCTCCGCCAGGATCTGCAGCGCCTTGTCATCGTTGGGGTCCGCGAAGGTACAGGCGATGACGCCGCCGTTGACCACGACGTGGTTGATGTAGCTGTAGTCCACAAAACCCTCGTCATCCCAGAGCACCTCCGGGGCGGGGACTTCGATGATGGTCCACTCCCGGCCGGCCGCGTCCTTCGTGGTGCGGAGGTGCTCGATGATGTCGCGGCTCACCTGGAAGTCCGGGTGGCGGGGGTCCTGCTGGGAGTGCACCAACAGTGTGCCGGGGGAGGGAATGGCAGCCACGATGTCCACATGACCGCGCGTGCCGAACCGTTCCGAGTCCCTGGCCAGTCCGCGGGGGAGCCAGACCACATGGGTGGCGCCGAGGGTCCGGGCGAGCTCGGCTTCGACGTCGGCGCGGCTGAGGCCCGGGTTGCGGCCCGGATCCAGCTGCACGGTTTGGGTCACCAGCACGGTTCCCTGACCGTCCACCTGGATGCCGCCGCCTTCGTTGACCAGCGCGGACACGAGATGCATGGCGCCGGCACGGGCTGAGACTTCACCGGCGATCAGCGCGTCCTTGTCCCAGCGCGCCCAGTCCTGGGCACCCCAGCCGTTGAAGACCCAGTCGACGGCGCCGAGGCGCCCGTCCTGGTCCAACACGAAACTGGGGCCGATGTCCCGCATCCACGCATCGTTGAGCGGGGCGGCAAGTACCTCGACGTTCGGGTGCAGATAGCGGGCGGCGATGCCGAGGTCGTCGGGGGCCACCACCACGGTGACCGGCTCAAATTCGACGGCGGCGTTGGCCACCGCTGCCCAGATGGATCGGGCAGCGTGGGCGTCTTCCTCCGTCCCGCCCAGCGTGTAGCCGCCGGTGGGAAAGGCCATCCACAGCCGCTCCTGCAGAGCGGTTTCGGCGGGCATGCGCCACGTGCTCATGAGCTCACCTGCTGACGGTTGCTTGAGCCTGGGGCCACGACCGCAGGGTTCCCTGGCCGAGCTTGCGAGGTTAGGGGGCGGGTGGGGAGCGACATCCCTGCCCCCTCGGCCACTGCATCTTCGCCGCCGAGCGGCTGGTCGTGGCGTACGGGTTCGGTGAGCCGGCCGTAGGTATCGGGGCGGCGGGTGGCCAGAAACGGGAAGAGCGTGAGCCAGTCCCGGCGCTGGTCCAGGTCGAGGTCTGCCACCAGCACTGCGGAGGCGTCACGAGGGGCCTGGGCCAGGATCCTGCCGTAGGGGTCGGAGATGAAGGAGGAGCCGTAGAAGTTCAGTGTTCCTTCATCACCCCAGCGGTTCGGCGCCACCATAAACAGTCCGTTGGCGATGCCGTTGCCCACAATCACCTGCTGCCACAGCGGCTGCGTATCGAAATCCGGGTGGTCCGGTTCTGAGCCGATGGCGGTGGGATAGACCAGGATTTCGGCGCCACCGAGGGAGTAGAGCCGGGCCACCTCCGGGAACCATTCGTCCCAGCAGGTGGGCATGCCGAGCCGGGCATCGCCCAGCTCTGCCGGTGCGTGGACCTCGTAGGCGTCAGCGGCCGCTGGCCCCTGGCGGAAGAACTTGTCTTCGTAGTAGCCTGCGGTCACCGGAATGTGCAGCTTGTGGGTGCGGGCGAGCAGCTCACCCTCGGACGACACAAGGATGGCGGTATTCAGCCCCAGACCGTCGTCGCTGCCGTCAGGGTTCTCCGCCTGCTGGTACAGCGAGGCGTGGACAGCCACCCCGTGGCGACGGGCGGATCCGGCGGCAAACCGGAAGGTGGGCCCGGTCAGCAGGTCCTCCGCGGTGTCCGACGGCCTGGGGCGGACCGCGCCAGGCCGTACCGCTCCGTGCCGGGGCGTGTCGATTTCGGGGCAGGTGTCCGCGGGGTAGCGCGAGAGGGTGAGTTCTGGCAGGAACACCACCGTGGCACCGAGCCGGGCGGCCCGGCCGATTCCTTCATCAAGTTCGGCCTGCAGGACGGCAGTGTCTGCATGCCAGCGGTGCTGTACGACGCCAACCCGAAGGTCAGGGCGGTCGGACGGCGTTGTCCGGGCCAGGGAGGCGGGTGAGTCGAGGCAGGAAATTTCAATCATGTGCTTACTTCCAGTGAGACGACCGTCACTAAATGAATGACGTTCATTTAGTATGAGGGTCGAATGGGCTTTCGCGCAATGGATTATATGAATCCCATTCTTTTATGACGCTCCGGCCAGATTAGTAAGCTCACTGAGAAATTTGGTTTCGGCCCGACGCGATCGATCCCCTGGCTGATAGCGTCGGGACTACTGGACCGATCGAGGAGGATTCATGAAAGCTTCACCGACCCTGACCAACAACCTGCAGGCCGTACTTGCGGACCTGATCGAGCTGCACATCCAGGGCAAGCAGGCCCACTGGAACATTGTGGGAACCAACTTCCGGGACCTTCACCTGCAGCTGGACGAAATCGTGGATGCCGCCCGGCAGTTCGCGGACGATATGGCTGAGCGGATGCGTGCCCTCCATGCCCTGCCTGATGGCCGCAGTGCCACGGTGGCAAAATCCACCAGTCTGGCCCAGTTCCCCGAAGGCCTCATTAACACCAAGGACGCCATCGAGCGGATCGTCGCTGCGCTTGAGGCTGCCGTGGGCACCATGCGCAAGGTCCATGACGAGGTGGACGAAGAGGATCCCACCACCGCGGACCTGCTCCACGAATTCATCGCCAAGCTGGAACAGTACGCGTGGATGGTGAACGCTGAGACCATGAAGGCCTCCGCCAGCGTCACCTCCCCTGACGCCAAGTAGGGCCGGCCGATTGTGAGGCCACAAGCGCCCGGCGCCGGAATGATTTCGGACGCCGGGCGCTTTTGTGCGCTCGCCGGCTTGCCGGAGGCGGGTGCCTAGTCCGCCGTCGGAACTTTCCGGAGTGCGACGGCGGCGAGGACTGCCGCGCTCGCCATCAGCACCAGCGCAATTGCCGCAGTGGTATGGACGCCCGAGTCAAACGCCAGGCGCGCTGCGCCGCGGAGCGCTTCGGCCAGCGGCGCAGGCAGGCTGCCGGCCAGTTCCACGGCGCCTGCCAAAGTTTCGCCGGCCTGGTGCACCGCAGTGCCTGACGCCGTTTCCTCCACCCCGGCCGGCAGCAGGAGATTGCGCTGGTAGGAAGCGGTCAGGATGGAGCCCAGCACCGCCGTCCCCAGCAGGGATCCCACCTCATAGCCCGTCTCCGAGATGGCAGCCGCCGCTCCTGACTTCTCCGCTGGAACGGAGCCCAGGATGAGGTCATTGGAAATGGTTTCCGCTGTGCCCACCCCCAGGGCGAGGATCAGCAGTGCGGCCAGCAGGAGGGCCGGGCCGGAGCCGTGATCACCAAAGACCACGATTCCGTAGCCGGTGGCACTGAGGGCCAGGCCACCCGCCACCACAAAGCCCGGACGCACTTTCCGGACCAGCGGCACCACTGCCAGCCCGGCCAGCACTGTGGCCACCAGGGCCGGAATCATGGCTATTCCGGCGGCCGACGGTGTCATCCCTTCCAGGAGCTGCAGGTGCTGGGCGAGGAAGAGAATGAAGCCGTTGAAGGAGAACAGGGCCAGCACGTTTGTTGTGATGGCGGTTCTGAAGACCCGGTTGGCGAACAGGGACATGTCCAGCAGGGGGCTGGCCAGCCGCTGCTGGCGGCGGACAAAGACGACGCCCATGGCCAGGCCAAAGGCAACAAGTCCCAACGGAGCGGCCCCGAAACCTTCGGTCGCCAGTTCCTTGATGCCATACACAACGGGCACCATAACCAGCAGGGACAGGGCGATGCTGGACACGTCCACCCGTCCGGGCCGCGGATCTTTTGATTCCGGGATGAACGCAGGACCAAACACCAACAATGGCAGCATGATGGGCACGGCGACCAGCAGGATGGCGCCCCACCAGAACTGCTCCACCAGCCACCCGCCGAAGATGGGACCCAGGGCGGCGCCGCCGGAGAAGCCGGCAGCCCAGATGGCCACGGCCAGCCGGCGCCGGTTTGGGTCCGGAAAAATGTTGCGGATCAGCGACAGGGTTGAGGGCATCAGCATGGCGCCGAAAAACCCCATCGATGCCCGTCCCGCAATCAGCCACTCCGCGCTGGGGGCAAAGGCTGTTGCTGCCGAGACCGCGGCGAATCCAATGCTGCCGGTCAGCAGCAGCCGGCGGCGTCCGATCCGGTCACCCAGGCTGCCCATGGCAACCAGCAGGCCGGCAAGCACCAGGGGATACGCGTCCACAATCCACAACAGCTGGACTCCTGTTGTCTCCAGGTTTCTGGCAATGGCCGGAAGCGCAAACGTCAACGCAGTGTTGTCCACCGCAACCAGGAGCACCGGGAACATCAGCAGGGCCAGCGCGAGCCAGTCGCGCCAGGGCGCCTTGGCGGGCCCGGACGGCCGGAGATCGACCGCCGTCGGGGAAGTGCTGCAGGTGTTCTGGTTGGACTGGCTGGACAACGTCATATCGATAACTGTACCGTCCAGACGGTACAGTTAAGAAATGGGACCCGGACCGTGCATGATTGAAGCCATGGCCAGAAATCCCGTTGCACGCGATGCAGTCCTTGACGCATTTGAAGAACTCCTGATCGATGTGGGGGAGCGGGCTGCCACGCTGGACGCGGTTGCCAAACGGGCCGGCGTGTCCAAAGGCGGCCTGTTGTACCACTTCCCCAACAAGGAAGCGCTGATCGCTGCGGTACTGGAACGGATGGATCGCCTGGCCGTCGAGGACCTCACCCTGATGGCCGCAGCCACCGAAGGTGCGGCGGCCTACTTCATCCGTTCCTCGCTCTGGTCCGACTCGCCGATGGACCGCTCCTTCGTGGCCGTCACGCGACTGGCCGAAGTAGCCCATGAAGAGGCCCGGCGGCGTTTTGCCGCAATCCAGCAGCAGTGGCTGGACCTGATCGCGGCCGACGTCGGCCCGGCCATGGCGAAAGCCGTGCTCTATATGGGGGACGGCCTGTATTTCAACGCCATGTGGGAAAGCGGTACCGGCGGGGGCGGCCGGGCCAGGCCTGGAGACATTGAGGAGCTTCTGGCCGCCGTGGAGCGGCTGCGGGACTGAACCCGATGACCTCATTTGCCCGGCAGCCCGGGGCGTAGGAGAATTGGACCTCGTGGCGGCCCTCTGCGGCCGGCACAATATCGACAGAGCGGGGGAGGAACCCGAATCAATGTGGCGTACCTTGCGCCGCCTTAGTAATGGAGTTCCTTGTGAGTGTTAATTCGGCCTCGGCCACTTTCGTTGACCGGCATATTGGCGCCCGCCGCCAGGCCGATATCGACTCCATGCTCAAGGCCGTCGGCTACGGCACGGTGGACGCGCTGGTTGATACTGCTGTCCCAGATTCCATCCGCCAGGCCAAGCCGCTGGCTCTCAAGGACGCCCTGAGTGAGGTTGAGGTCCTTGCTGAGCTGCGGAAGCTGGCTGCGAAGAATAAGACTGCTGTGCAGATGATCGGGCAGGGTTATTACGACACGGTGACGCCTGCGGTGATCCGCCGGAACATCCTTGAGGCCCCGGCCTGGTACACCGCGTACACCCCGTACCAGCCCGAGATTTCCCAGGGCCGGCTCGAGGCGCTCCTGAATTTTCAGACCATGGTCCAGGACCTCGTGGGGCTGCCCATCGCGAACGCGTCGCTGCTGGATGAAGCCACCGCGGTGGCTGAGGCAGTGCTGATGATGCGCCGGGCGAACAAGAACAAAGAAGCCCGCGACGGCAAGACCGTCCTGGACGCGGATTGCCTGCCGCAGACTATCGCCATCGTGAAGGGCCGCGCCGAAGCGCTCGGGTTTGAGGTGGAGGTCGCTGACCTGTCCCAGGGCCTGCCCGACGGTGTCATCAACGGCATCGTGCTGCAGCAGCCGGGTGTGTCCGGCCGGGTCTTCGACCACGCCGCCGTGATTGCCGCTGCGAAGGAGCGCGGCGCGCTGGTCACGGTCGCTGCTGACCTGTTGGCGTTGACGCTGATCACCCCTCCCGGGGAGCAGGGTGCGGATATTGCTGTCGGTTCGACCCAGCGTTTCGGGGTGCCGTTGTTCTTCGGCGGCCCGCACGCGGCGTATATGGCGGTGGCGAAGGGCCTGGAGCGGTCCATGCCCGGCCGCCTGGTGGGGGTGTCCAAGGATGACGCCGGTGTCCCGGCGTACCGTTTGGCGCTGCAGACCCGTGAGCAGCACATCCGCCGTGAGAAGGCCACGTCCAACATCTGTACCGCGCAGGCACTGCTGGCCATTGTCTCCTCCTTCTACGCCGTTTACCACGGCCCCGATGGCCTGAAGGCAATCGCGGAGACCGCACATGGCCACGCTGCAACTATCGCCGCATCCCTGAAGGCGGCCAGCCTGGACGTACTGCACACAAGCTTCTTTGATACCGTCACGGTTTCCGTGCCGGGCAAGGCCGCGGCTGTTGTGGCCACCGCCGAAGCACGTGGCATCAACCTGCGCCACATCGATGGCGATACCGTGGGTCTCTCCGCCGACGAAACCACGACCCCGGCTGTCGTCGCCGGTGTCCTGGAAGTGTTTGGTGCCACCGTGGTGGACGCGGACGCCGGCCCTGACGCTGAGTTCGCACTGGATACCGCCGTCGAACGTTCCTCCGAGTACCTGCTGCACCCGGTGTTCAACACGCACCGTTCCGAGACCCAGCTGCTGCGTTATATCCGCAGGCTGAGCGACCGGGACCTGGCCCTGGACCGGACCATGATCCCGTTGGGTTCCTGCACCATGAAGCTGAACGCCACGGCGGAGATGGAAGCCATTTCCTGGCCGGAGTTCGCCTCGATCCACCCGTTCGCCCCGGATTCCCAGACCGTGGGCTGGCGCGAACTGATCGGCGGGCTGGAGTCTGACCTCGCGGAAATCACCGGCTATGACCAGGTCTCGCTGCAGCCGAACGCCGGGTCCCAGGGTGAGCTTGCTGGCCTGNTGGCGATCCGCGGGTACCACCTGTCCCGGGGCGATGACCAGCGCACGGTCTGCCTGATTCCGGCTTCGGCGCACGGCACCAACGCCGCCTCGGCCGTCCTGGCCGGCATGAAGGTGGTTGTGGTGGCCACGGCTGCGGACGGCAGCATNGATCATGCTGACCTGAACGCCAAGATCGNGGCGAACAGGGACGTCCTTTCGGCCATCATGATCACNTACCCCTCCACNCACGGTGTCTATGACGCGGACGTGACCGAAATCTGCGACGCCGTGCACGCGGCGGGTGGNCAGGTCTACGTGGACGGCGCGAACCTGAACGCCCTTGTGGGCCTGGCGCAGCCGGGCAAGTTCGGCGGCGACGTCTCGCACCTGAACCTGCACAAGACCTTCTGCATCCCGCACGGCGGCGGCGGCCCCGGTGTTGGTCCGGTCGCAGCCAAGGCCCACCTGGCACCGTTTATGCCCAGTGACGCCAACAAGTCGGCCCACGAAGCGGGCCACGGCGTGGCGATCAGCGCATCCAACTACGGTTCCGCGGGNGTCCTGCCCATCTCGTGGGCGTATGTGAAGCTGATGGGTGCCGAGGGCCTGACCGANGCGACGAAGTCGGCGCTGCTTGCGGCGAACTACGTTGCGGCGCGCCTGAACGAGTACTTCCCGGTCCTTTACACCGGTGAGGGCGGACTCGTGGCGCACGAGTGCATCCTGGACCTGCGTGAGCTGACGGCGAAGACCGGCGTGACGGCTGAGGATGTGGCCAAGCGCCTGATCGACTACGGCTTCCATGCCCCCACCCTGGCGTTCCCGGTGGCGGGCACGCTGATGGTGGAACCGACGGAGTCCGAGGACCTTGGGGAGATCGACCGGTTCATCGACGCGATGATCACCATCCGGAAGGAAATCGACCAGGTGGCCAGTGGTGACTTCAGCGTCGAGAACAGCCCGCTGCGCCACGCACCCCACACCGCGTCCGCCGTCGTGAGTTCCGATTGGAACCGTGCGTACCCGCGCGAGCAGGCTGCCTTCCCGGTCCACCACCTCAAGCAGGACAAGTACTTCCCGCCCGTAGGCCGCATCGACGGCGCAGCCGGGGACCGCAACCTGATCTGCTCCTGCCCGCCCATCGAGGAATTCGCGAACTAGTTTCGTGTGAAAGGCTTTCATAATGACTGAGAACTACACCGCTCTTTACGAAGAGCACAAGAAACTCGGCGCTTCCTTCACCGATTTCGGTGGCTGGCAGATGCCCCTGAAGTACAGCTCGGAGCTGGCCGAACACCACGCGGTGCGCAAGGCTGCGGGCCTGTTCGACCTCTCCCACATGGGCGAAGTCTGGGTTTCGGGCCCGGAAGCCGGCGCGTTCCTGGACTACGCACTGGTGGGCAAGCTCTCCGCCATCGCGGACGGCAAAGCCAAGTACTCACTCATCTGCAACGCCGACGGCGGCATCATCGATGACCTCATCGTCTACCGCTTTGGCGACGAGAAGTACCTCGTGGTCCCCAACGCGGGCAACGCACCCACCGTCGCCGTCGCCCTGGCCGAACGCGCCGCGGCTTTCAACGTGAAGGTGGAGGACGCCTCCGCCATCACGTCGCTGATCGCCGTCCAGGGCCCCAAAGCCGAGGCCATCCTGCTCAAATTGACCGACGAGGCCCAGCACGAACTGGTCACGGGCCTGTTGTACTACGCGTTCAACGAGCCCACCGTGGCCGGCCACAACGTCATCCTGGCCCGCACCGGCTACACCGGCGAAGACGGTTTCGAGCTCTCTGTAGAGAACGACGCCGCCGCCTCCCTCTGGGCGTCCGTCGCCGAAGCAGGGGCCGAGTTCGGCATCGTCCCGTGCGGCCTCGCTTCACGCGATTCGCTCCGCCTCGAAGCCGGCATGCCGCTCTACGGCAACGAGCTTTCGCTCGAACGGTCACCGTTCGATGCCGGCCTGGGTGGCGTTGTGGCACTCAAGAGCAAGGAAGGCGACTTCGTGGGCCGCTCCGCCCTGGAAGCGGCCAGGGAAGCCGGTTCGAAGCGTAAGCTTGTGGGCTTGAAGGGACTCGGACGTCGCGCCGGCCGCGGGCACTACCCGGTACTCAAGGACGGCGCCGTGGTTGGCGAAGTCACCTCCGGCCAGCCCAGCCCCACCCTTGGCTACCCGGTCGCGATGGCCTATGTCGACGTTGAGCACGCCGAAATCGGCACCGCCCTGGACATCGACCTGCGCGGCAAGGCAGAGCCTTTCGAGGTTGTCGCCCTGCCGTTCTACAAGCGCCAAAAGTAACCCAAGTCCGGAACCGGCAGGCCGGAGTTTTCACGCGTGCTGCTCGTACCTCGCTCTGACGCACGCTTTCGAAAACTCCGTCCCGCCGGCCCCTCCAGACGCTCTCTCACTTAATGCGGTGTTTGGGCGGACGCTCTCTCACTCTTGAACTCTAAACTTAAGGAATAGACAACATGGCTAAGGTTGCCGCTGAACTGAAGTACTCCGCCGAGCACGAGTGGATCTCCACTGATGGCTCGGGCCCGTCCGTTGTTGGCGTGTCCGCTGTTGCCGCTGAGGCGCTGGGCGACATCGTCTACGTTGACCTGCCCGAGGTTGGCTCCACGGTGACCGCGGGGGAGACCTGCGGCGAGATCGAGTCCACCAAGTCCGTTTCCGACCTGTACTCTCCGGTGACGGGTGAGGTCACGGAGATCAATGACGAAGCCGTTGGCGATCCTGCACTCATCAACTCCGATCCCTACGGTGCCGGCTGGCTGTTCAAGGTGACCGTCGAGTCCGAGGGCCCGCTGCTGTCCGCGCAGGAATACGCCGAAGTAAACGGTGGCGAACTGTGAGCGCCGCTGCCGCGGCCGCGGGCACAATCAGAGTCTTTGAGCAGGTAGTTTCCGCGAGCCTGGACACCGACCTGTCGGTGCTGGACCCGGAGATCGCCGCCAAGATCGATGACGAACTGGGCCGCCAGCGCAATGGCCTGGAAATGATCGCCTCGGAGAACCACACGGCCGTTGCCGTGATGCAGGCGCAAGGCTCGGTCCTGACCAACAAGTACGCCGAGGGTTACCCGGGCAAGCGCTACTACGGTGGCTGCGAGCACGTGGACGTCATCGAGCAGCTGGCCATCGACCGGGTCAAGGCCCTGTTCGGTGCCGAGTTCGCCAACGTGCAGCCGCACTCCGGCGCCCAGGCCAACGCCTCGGTCATGCACGCGCTGATCAAGCCGGGCGATACCATCATGGGCCTGAACCTGGCCCACGGCGGCCACCTCACCCACGGCATGAAGATCAACTTCTCCGGCAAGCTCTACAACGTGGTCCCCTACCAGGTCCGCGAAGACACCCACACCATTGACATGGCCGAGGTGGAGCGCCTGGCGCTGGAGCACAAGCCGCAGCTGATCGTTGCCGGCTGGTCGGCCTACGCCCGCCAGCTGGACTTCGCCGAATTCCGCCGGATCGCCGATCTGGTGGGCGCCTTCCTGATGGTGGACATGGCGCACTTCGCCGGACTGGTGGCAGCTGGCCTGCACCCGAACCCGGTGCCGCACGCCCACGTCACCACCTCCACCACGCACAAGACCCTCGCCGGTCCGCGCGGCGGCATCATCCTCTCCAACGACGCCGCGATCGCCAAGAAGATCAACTCAGCCGTCTTCCCCGGACAGCAGGGCGGCCCGCTGGAGCACGTCATCGCCGGCAAGGCCGTGGCCTTCAAGATCGCAGCCACACCGGAGTTCAAGGAACGCCAGGAACGCGTCCTGGCCGGCGCCAGCATCCTGGCCGACCGCCTGGTCCAGCCGGACGTCACCGCCAAGGGCATCAACGTGATCTCCGGCGGCACCGACGTCCACCTGGTCCTGGTTGACCTGCGCAACTGCGAGCTGGACGGCCAGCAGGCCGAGGACCGCCTGGCCGCGATTGACATCACCGTCAACCGCAACGCTGTGCCGTTCGATCCCCGCCCGCCGATGGTCACTTCCGGCCTCCGGATCGGCACCCCCGCGCTGGCAACCCGTGGTTTCGGCGAGGCAGCCTTCCGTGAAGTTGCGGACATCATCGCCGAGGCATTGATTGCCGACGCCGACGCGGACCTTTCCGGCCTGCGTCACCGGGTAGAGGCACTCGCCGCCGCCCACCCGCTGTACCCGTCAGTCGCTCCCCTCAGCTGATGGAGTTTTTGTCCAGATAATGCAGCTTTTGAGCTCGTATAGGCCCATTATCTGGACAAAAACTCCTGACTGGTCACGAAGAATTATTTAGTTAGGAAACGCACATGGCCGTTGGAGTCTTTGATTTGTTCTCCGTCGGGATCGGGCCTTCGAGCTCGCACACCGTTGGCCCGATGCGGGCTGCCGCTGTGTTTGCCGAGGAGTTAAAGGGCTCCGGCAGCCTGGACAAGGTGGCGGGGCTGCGGGTGGACCTGTACGGGTCCTTGGCAGCGACGGGCCACGGCCACGGCACCATGACGGCCATCCTGCTGGGCCTGGAGGGTTTCCACCCCGAAAAGATCCTGCCGGCCGAGGTAGAGGAGCGGCTCGCCGCGATCGCCGAAACCGGCACCCTCCAGCTCGCCGGCTCCGTACCCCTGCCCTACGGGGTCAAGGACATGGTCCTGCGCCCGCTCACTGTCCTGCCTCGGCACACCAACGGCATGACCTTCACAGTCAGCGACAAAGAAGACGAGGTCCTGCACAAGGCCACGTTCTTCTCCGTGGGCGGCGGCTTCATTGTCCGCGAAGGTGAAGAGGACGCGGCCCTGAAGGAACTCGACGAGTCCAAGAAGGAACTGCCGCTGCCGTTCCGCACCGCGGCCGAGCTGCTGGGCCGGTGCCAGTCCAAGGGCCTGTCCATCGGCGAGATCATGTTCGTCAACGAGCGCGCTTCCCGCACCGAACAGGAAATCCGCGAAGGCCTGCTGCACATCTACTCCGTCATGGAGGAGTGTGTGGCAACCAGCCTCAAGCGTGAGGGGCTGCTGCCCGGCGGACTGAAGGTCCGCCGTCGTGCTCCGGACTGGCGTGAGCGCCTCGATAAGGAGGACAAGGACCGGGACCCGAAGTACTGGCAGGAATGGGTGAACCTCATCGCCCTGGCAGTGAACGAGGAGAACGCGTCCGGCGGCCGGGTTGTCACGGCACCCACCAACGGTGCCGCGGGGATCATCCCGGCAGTCCTGTATTACGCACTGCATTTTGCACCCGGAATGGACAAAGCCACGCAGGAAGACCGCGACGACGTTGTGGTCAAGTTCCTGCTCACGGCCGGTGCCATCGGGGTGCTGTACAAGGAACAGGCGTCCATTTCGGGCGCCGAGGTGGGCTGCCAGGGCGAGGTGGGGTCGGCGTCGTCCATGGCGGCCGGTGCCCTCGCCGAGGTCATGGGCGGCACACCCCAGCAGGTGGAGAACGCCGCGGAGATCGCGATGGAACACAACCTGGGCCTGACGTGCGATCCGATCGGCGGGTTGGTCCAGGTGCCGTGCATCGAGCGCAACGCGATCGCGGCGGCGAAGGCCATCAACGCCGCGAAGATGGCGCTTTGGGGCGACGGCACCCACCGGGTGTCGCTGGACGAGGTGATCGTGACCATGCGCGAGACCGGCAGGGACATGAGCTCCAAGTACAAGGAAACAGCCATGGGCGGCCTCGCCGTCAACGTAGTGGAATGCTAAGGGAAGAGTATTAATGACACTGGCACCAGAAGGCCGGAAGCTGCTGCGCGTTGAGCAGCGTAACTCTGCAGTACCTGTGGAGCGGAAGCCGGAGTGGATCAAGGCGAAGGTCCAGATGGGTCCGGAGTATGTCCAGCTCAAGAACCTGGTTAAGAAGGAAGGCCTGCACACGGTGTGTGAGGAGGCCGGCTGCCCGAACATTTTTGAGTGCTGGGAAGACAAGGAAGCGACGTTCCTGATCGGTGGCTCCGAATGCACCCGGCGCTGTGATTTCTGCCAGATCGATACGGGTAAGCCGTCCCCGGTTGACGTG
>NZ_PZKO01000010.1:0-33701 GCF_014926485.1 Pseudarthrobacter sp. AB1 | reverse complement strand
CATATCGAATCCGGCCGGCACGGAGGATGCCCGCAGCGGCATGTTCTCGTAGTAGGCCTGGAATGCGGCGGTTCGGCGCTGCCGGAACCGCTCGGTGGTGTCGTTGAGCTGGTTGGCGTCCTTGTTCTCCGGAACCTCGTCGGCCCAGTTGTTGTCCACCTCGTGGTCATCCCAGACCACCAGCCATGGTGCGATGGCGTGCGCGGCCTGCAGGTCGGCGTCGGACTTGTATTGTGCGTGCCGCTGCCGGTACCCGGCCAGGCTGGCGGTCTCGGGGCCCTGGTGGTCGCGCGGGTTGCCGCCGCCGATCACGTAGCTGTCCTTCTTGTACTCGTAGATGTAATCACCCAGGTGCAGGACCAGGTCCGGGTGGTCCTGGGCCAGCCGTGAGTAGGCAGTGAAGTAGCCGTGCTCAAACTGCGAGCAGCTGGCGAACGCCATGGCCAGAGCCGCGGGCGTCTCGTGCGGCGCCGGGCTGGTGAGCGTGCGGCCCACCACGCTGACGTGCTTGCCAGTGCGGAACCGGTAGAAGTACTCGCGTCCCGGCCTGAGGCCCTTGAGTTCGACGTGCACGGAGTGGCCGGTTTCGATCCTGGCGTGCTCGACGCCGCGGGCTACTACCGTGCGCATGTTCGCGTCTTCAGCCACTTCCCACGCTACCGCGACGTTGCGGGAGGGCATGCCGCCCAGGCCGTCCTCGGCGATGGGGTCCAGCGCCAGCCGGGTCCAGATCACGAAGCCGTCCGGCCATGGCTCGCCGGAGGCGATGCCCAGCAGGAACGGATCGGTGCGGATGCCGGCGTCGTCCGCTGTTGAAACGGCGACGGCGGCACCCGGCCAGGCAACGACGAGCCCGGCCCCGAGGCCGGCGGAAAGAAGGGATCTGCGTGAAATGTTATTCATGGGTTCGACCGTATTGCGGCCGGTTGGACAGGTTGTGAGGACGGTGTGAATGGATGGTTAACTGCGTGACAAGACCTGTCGATTAGGCGAAGTAATCCGCTACGATGACGGCGACCCGTCCCGCACTCTCCATATCATCTGGAAGTTGGAACCTGTTCCAGGTCTTCGGCATCGTTTTCCGAATCAATGTCGGAAGAGTTTGCAGCGGTTGCTTCGTTGTCCCAGCGCCCCGATTCGCGCTGGGAGTAGAACCAAATGGGTATGTAGAGCGCCAAAACGAGGAAGCCGAGCCAGGTTGACGTCCAGCCAATCTCCTGGCTGTTCAGGTAGACCACACCGACCAGACAGAGTGGCAGGTTGAACAGGCCAAAGATCATGGCGACGTTTTTCCAGCCCTTGGGTGCTTTGAAGGGCCTTTCCAGGCTAGCGAAAGCGGGGTGTTTTTTGGCTCTGACATAGGCGAACAGGCTGATGCCGTTGGCGCAGGTGTAGCCAATGGCGGCGGCCGCGAGAATTGCGGAGAGGGAGCCCATGGAGATCAGGACCAGATTGAAGGCCGCGGTGACGAGCAAGGCAATAAAGGGAGTTCCGTGGCGATTGGTTTTGCCGAAGACCTTGGGAAGGTTGCCTTCTGTCGTCATGGAGTGCAACGCCCGGGACGAACCCAGGTAAGCCGTTTGGATGATCAGGATCATCGCGGCGATCAGCATGATGATGGTGACGATTGAGCCGGCCTCGCCAAAGACTGCCTGGGCAACTGGAATCAGGGGCGATACAGGCTCCGCCATCACACCTTCAACACCGAGCACGCCGATTACTGAAGCCTGCACCATTACGTACGAGAGAAAGCAGATGAAGCCGCAGGCAAACAGTGCTTTCGGGACATCTTTGGAAGGGTTCTTGTATTCGGGGGCGTAGATGGCCGCTGTTTCCCAGCCACAGGCACTCCACTGTGCAATCGCAAAGATGCCAAAAAGAATGAGGATGTGGTGCAGGTCCCAGGCCCAGTCAGCCGGCCACCAGTTGCCGGTGATATTGGCAAAGTCGACATGTCCGGTAGCAAAAGGCGCCACGGTGAGGATAACCAGCGGTATCAGGGATACGGCCGCCAGGATGTAGCCCAGGATGGCGCCGTCCTTGAGGCCGAACCAGTTAACGATGAACAATCCGGTAAAGATCACCAGACCGGAGATCAACGCGAGCTGGTACTCGGTAAATGCCTCGGCCAGAACCGGAAAGAGCCCGTGCAGGTAACCGCCCACCAGGATGGCGAAGATCGCCAGGACCGGGTTCCAGGCAAACCAGTAGCTCCATGCGGAGAAGCCGCCGATCAGTTTGCCCTTGTCGTACTTGCCTTTGAAGTTCTCGGTGCGAAAAACGTGCTGCGCGAAACCTGGCAGGCCGGAGGCCTTGGGAAAGGTTGTAGCCATTTCAGCATAGGCAGCGTTCTGTATGAAACCCTGGATGACCGACAACCCCCAAACCAGGATTGCTGCGGCAGCCATATACATCGGCAGGTAGCCCAGGGACGGCAGAATCAACAAGGGGACCCCCAGTGCTATGGCCAAGCCCTGTTTCCAGTTGATCGATCTTTCCAGATGGCCAACACCGTCCGAAATGCTTTTACTCATAACAGTCTCCTTAGACGGCTTCACGTCGTCTGATCTTTTAGGTTGAATAACCAGGTTCATGCCATTCGCGCAGTTTTCCACGATGTGTAGAGCGAAAATGCATGCGATGCGCAATGGGACAAGCCATACGCTTGTATCTTCAAATTTTTAGGCTCGGTTAAACATGCAACTGCGATCTGCAGTTGCATGTATTGCCGCGGGTGAGAATGAATTCTGGCGCGTGAGTTTCCGCGCGTGACCCAAAGACGGAAAGGGTTTCCAAGGGTCTATAGAGGCGACATAAGATGATGCCTGCCGTTCAACGGCGTTGGATTTGCAGAAATGCGGAAGCGCTTATCGTTGTGCTTGGGCGGAAATCTGCGGCATCTATGTCACGACGTGAACGGCTATATTGTTTCGTAGACGATTGCGCCATCCAGGGTGGCGTCTAAGGCTCAGATTTCGTAGTACCGGAAGGAATGCGACTCCGCGCCCTCAGGGTTGGGGCCATAGACGGTAACCATGCGGGCGTAGGTGGGTGCCCAGTACCGGCCAAGTTGTCCGGGATTTACGCGCGCCGAGTCGCCGGGTCTGAGGACGACAGTCTTGCCCTCGGACTCGATGTAGAGCTCGCCCTCCACGACGAAGTTCGTTTCGCTGTGAGGGTGAAAGTCTTCCCACCCGCAGGCTTCCAGTTCCCATTCTGAGAGCCGGAAGTCATCCCAACGGCCCACGGGATCCGCGTTTATGAATCTGCAGCGCAATCGCGGCCATTCATCCTTCATGACCTGCATGGACTTCGCTGACCAAAAGTCGATCGTTTCCCCCGTCGTCAGTGCCGGGGGCTGGGTGGCTGTGGCCATAATCTTTCACCGTTCTTCAGTTGGAAATCTGATTTGCGGAACATATCGGTGAAGCAAAAATCAATTACATCAACGTGATGTGGATCACGGACTTTCAATACTCTGACAGTGACAACCGTTCTAGTCAATAGTTCAGGAGCAGAAGATGGGAGGTTTTTCGGCCGTGGATCCGAGCGTCAGTTCACAAAAAGAATCTTGCAGAAATCTGTTCTGAACGATTGACTTGTACGGTTGTTCATGTCAAGGTCGGTGGACGACGAAGCGTGATTCACTTCACATCGGCACAGCTCGAGGAGGAGCTCAACCGGTCCGTTGAGAATCAAGAATGTCGGATTTGCGACCATTCCTCCCGGAGCCATAACCCGGTTTCAGAGGTGACCTTCAATGCAGTCCTTTATGCGCCAAAAGCGCCGTCCCCTATGGCTATTTATGCCTAAACGAACAGTTCTGAAGAACTCTTCACCCAATTCACAGGAGAGACCATGGAAACCACCCTCGTAGGAACACTCAGCAAGGCCGGATCCATCCACAAGGTAGAAAACGGCTTCATCGGACTGCCGTCGATGAACGAGCCGGGGACGGTCGCCGCGATCGGTGACTCCCTCCACAACCCCGCCGGGTCTGTCATGTGCGCCGGCTTCTTCGAGCTGGAGGCCTCCGAACCGTTGGTGTACACGTACACCTATGACGAGATGAAGGTGGTCATCAAGGGTGAGTTCATCCTCACGGACCAGACAACAGGCGAAGTCACCCACGCCAAGGAACGCGACGTGCTGTTCTTCCCCAAGGGCACCACGGTCAAGTTCGAGACCCCTGAATATGGCCTGGGGTTCTTCGCCGGCGACCGCACCTTCGCACCCTAGGAGCCATCCAGCGCGTTCACAGCGTTGCTGGCTTGATACGCAACCCAACTCACAACGTCGCAGACCAGCGGCCCCTGAAAATTTGGAAGAGGAAAGCAGCATGACACTTCGAGTCGGAATCATCGGTGCCGGCCCCAGCGGCCTGGCACAACTGCGGGCGTTTGAATCGGCACGCCAAAAAGGCGCCCCCATCCCCGAGATCCTCTGCTTTGAGAAGCAGGACGACTGGGGCGGGCAGTGGAACAACAGCTGGCGGATCGGCCTGGACGCTCACGGCGAGCCGGTGCACTCCAGCATGTACCGCCATCTATGGTCCAATGGGCCCAAGGAATGCCTCGAGTTCTCGGACTACTCCTTTGATGAGCACTTTGGCCGCCCCATTTCCTCGTTCCCGCCCCGCGAGGTTCTCTTCGACTACATCAAGGGCCGCGTGGAAAAGTCCGACGTCCGCAAGTACGTCAAGTTCAACACCGTCGCCCGCCACACCAGCTACAACGAGGCAACGCAGGAATTCACGCTGACGGTTGAAGACCTCAAAACCAACCTCACCGAAACCCACGTGTTCGACAAGCTCGTGGTCGCCACCGGACACTTCTCCGTCCCCTCCGTCCCCGAGTTCAAAGGCATCAAATCCTTTCCGGGCGAGGTCCTGCACGCCCACGATTTCCGCGGAGCCGAGCGCTTTTACGGAAAGAACCTGCTCATGATCGGCAGCAGCTATTCCGCCGAGGACATTGGCATGCAGGCCCACAAAATGGGCGCCGCATCCATCACCATCAGCTACCGGACAGCGCCCATGGGCTACCACTGGCCGGAGAACACGTTTGAGCGCCCACTCGTCACCCACTTCCAGGGCACCACCGCGTACTTTAGCGACGGCACCCAAGATGACTTTGACGCGGTCGTACTTGGCACCGGATACCAGCATAAGTACCCGTTCCTGCCCAGCGAACTATCCCTGAAGTCGCCAAACGTGCTGTACCCGGGCAACCTTTACAAAGGCGTGGTGTGGCAGCAGAACACCAACCTGTTCTACCTTGGCGCGCAGGACCAGTACTACACCTTCAACATGTTTGACGCGCAAGCGTGGTTTGCCCGCGACGTCATGACAGGAGCGATTGACCTTGCGTCCATTGCCGAGCGCGAGGCGGACATCCAGCTCTGGCTCGCGCGCCAGGCCGCGCTGCCTGATCACGACGCGGAGGCCGATTTCCAGACGGACTACCTGCGGGAACTCATCGATGCCACGGATTACCCGCCCTTCGATCTGGATGCTGTTTCCCAGTTGTTCAAAGACTGGATGCACCACAAAGAAACGGACATCCTGGGGTACCGCGACATGGTCCACCGCTCCGTGGTCACCGGCACCATGGCAACCAAGCACCACACCCGCTGGCTCAACGCCATGGATGATTCCATGAAGCGGTATTTGGAAGGACCTTCGCAGGATGTGGACACCGGCTCACCTGCCGCTGTGGATGACATCCTTGCCGCGAGGTAGCTACAGGATTGGTACCGCCGAAGACCGTATCCTGGCTGTCGATGCAACAGCCAGGATACGGTCCGGAGCGCGAATATGCGGCGTGCGGGTATTGAGCCGGTGACTATGCGGGCCATTGCCGAGGAGGCTAAAGCTCCGTTGGCTACGGCTCATATTGCTTCAGCGAAACCCCTGCGTCCCGGGACTTCGGCACCTGACCCGCCGACGCCGTCGTCCGTTACCCAAGTCCACGGCAGCGCGAGCCCCGGTCCGGGCTCAATGTGGGCTCGGTTCAGACGCCCCGTCTTGTTTCCGCGCTGCCTCGTCGATCGCTTCCAACACCCGCGCGTGGTTTGCCGCGTCCTTGAGATAGCGGAGCGGCGTTCATCAAAAATGCCCCATCAACAACGCGACGCTTGTTACCGGAAGCCCCTCTGTCGTGCTGATTCTGGAACCATTGACACTCCTTCGGCCAGGGCGTGTACTTAAATCGGGTTCTGTTTGAGCAGAGGCCCAGCCATGGAGCGGCCCGCCCTTTCCGTGAGCCGCCCTTGAAACGGGAGGTCGGAAAATGGGACAGGCACGCGAGGTAATGGATCGCTTAACCTCGGCAATGACAGCGAGAGATAAAGAGACGCAGGCAGCCTGTTATGCCGCTGATGCGGTCGCCGTTACCCCGGATCAAGGCGAGATTACCGGGCAGGAAGCAATCAGCAACTACCTGTCGCAATTTGGGGAATCATTCCCTGACGTCGGCTATGAGTATTTGCAGAAATATGAGGCTGGAAATGTAGCGATCGATGAGGGCTATGTCACCGGAACCAACACAGGACCGCTTCCCTTGCCATCCGGCGAAAGCCTGCCTGCAACGGGCAAAAGCATCAGGGTGAGAAGTTGCGACGTCGCGCACGTAGAGGGTGGCCTAATCAAACAGCACACGTTCTACTTTGACCAGATGGAGCTCATGGGACAACTTGGCCTGCTCCCTGAATCCCCTTCCAAGCCAGGAGCCTGAATGGCAGATCAGGGCCACCGGTAGCGCCACAATCGGAAATGATCTGAGCTGCCGTACCCGTTGCCCGTCAACAGACACGGCTGCGCCCTTGCGGCCACTTGGGACGGAAGGGTTCTCAAGTCCTTACTGTTGCCGGGAGCTATCCCAAGGGGCAGATCTCGCTTCCTGCCTACGAGCAGGCTCGCCCACCTGACAGAACGGGCCAAACAACCGGATTAGTTGGAGGAAAATCGAAATGTTCGCCAGAGTCAGCACCTACGGAACCGGACCGGAAACCATCTCGGATGCGCCATCGGAAGACATCATCAACAGGGTGCTTGAAATTCCGGGGTGCAAGGGAATCTACTATTTGCGCGGGAAAAGTGCAGGCAAAGACCTGTCCATCACATTGTGGGACTCTGAGGATTCCATGTCCGCGAGCCGGGAGACGGCGAATAAGATCAGGACAGAGACCAGCGCAGCGGAAGGAACTCAGATCCTCGCCGTGGAGGAATTCGAAGTGACGGCCAGCAGCTTCAAAGACTGAATATCCCCAGCCTGTGTCACATCCACCAGGACTTGACACGCCAGCCGCTCAGGATTGTCTCGGTCATCCGCCCGACCACGCCGGCAACCAAACTCGGTTTTTGCTGCTGCCCGCGGGCACGAGTGGGCCCCGCAGCCCATGAATCGGTGCTCCGGGGCCGGGCAGTCCGCAACCTTTGGGAGATGCTGCGGACTGGCTAGAGGCCAGGGCAGGGGTCCTGCGCTGGCCTCAGTGGACCGTCAACCTCAGTAGACCGTCAATCAGTCAACTAACCCTTGATCAGGATGGCCGGCTCGGTGAACCCCGCGAAGGTCAGCGAGTACTCGTAGCTGAGGACGTTGCTGGTGACTTCAGGTGTCCAGTTGGGGTTGGGGCACGTGAAGGTCGCCAGGAAGTCCTCGGTGCTTGTTCCCGCTGTGGTCTGCGAGGGCACCACGAGCCTGCCGTTCTTCGTGGAGGTGAGTTCGCTAGACGTTTCCGTTGTTACCGACCTCGAGAACGGTTCGACAACTTTGCTCTTCGAGCCTGGGTTGTGGCAGACACCGCTGATTGTGCTGGTGACTTTCAGTTCCACGGTCGCGTTTGTGTTTCCGACGCCTGCTATCTGCGTGCCAGTACAGGTTACGGTGGTACCGCTGACGGTACAGATGGGCTCGGCAGAGCCCTTCGCGTAGTGGGCTCCCTGTGGAGCGTTGTTGAAGTTTGTGACCGCGTGCGCCGCAGTCATGCCTGTTGCGAGGGCGAACAGCATTGCCGCGAACAGAGTCAGGACGCGGCGGAGTGATAGCTTCATTTTCAGACTTTCTGCAGATGCCCTGGGCCCGATGCCGAAGGCGGTAGTTACAGGGATTTTGGATCCGGCTTTCGCCGGTCCGTGTGTGCTTCGGGAGCCCCCTCAAGCCCTCCAAAAGCTACCCGGCCGCAGAACCCAGATTGAGCTGCGCCTTTCAAATCGGGCGAGCGACCAGCAGCGCCGTTGCCTGTGCTGTCCTCGCCACCGAACTGATTCGGGCCTTGTCCGGCTAATTTTTCTTATCGATATTGGGGTTCTTTCAGTGCAGCTGCTGCAAATATGAATTCGCCGATTCCCAGCTCGTGGCGGTGTGCATGCCGTCAGTGGCAGGCGACACGGAGACTTTGAAACATCACCTCCCCCGCGGGAAAATTTTACCTCTGTGCGGCGCATCGTGGAATGCAGCGGGGCTAAATAGGGGAGGGCTTGAGGGGCATTTAGGTAGGCGTTCTGCCTCACCTTCCGGTGTCTATTTTTCGGGGTCAACAACGGGGGGCTTCGTCGCAGGTTCTCCAGTGACATGAGGGGCTTCAGCGGCACACATACCTCGTGGTTGACCGAGGTCAGCGGGCGCGCGCCGCGCCTCCCGCTTCAGCGCGCCTCAAGGTGAAGGCACCCCGGTGATCCGGGTGCGACGGGCTGGTTCCTCAGCGCAAGGTCCGGCGGGCTGTTCCACCGTTCAGCAGGTCGGCTGCCCGGGCGGGGACCAGTTCACCCAGGAAGCCGATGCTGGACTCCGCGCGCGTCGTGGCTGCTGCTCCGGCCACGGCTTCCAGGGCGGCCGCAGCGGTAGTCCGGGCGTCGTCGGCGTCCAGGCCCCAGGCGGCGCCTTCGCGGACGACATGGTCCAGGGTCAGATGATTCAGCCTTGCCTGACCGTCCAGCGCATGGCCGGCATTGACGCTGGGCGCGTAGAGCAGTTGGGTGGGTGCCACGTCGTACAGGGGTGCCAGCAACACCTCGCCGCCGTCGCGGATGAGCACCGAATAGTTCTTGGAGTGCGCGTCACCGTTGCCGATGACGAGGTTGAAGGTGACAGCCCGAAGCAGATCGCGCCGAAACGCGTCGTCGTCGCGGGCATGCGGTGCCGCCGCTGCTATAAGCCTGGTGAGCCTGGACGGCGGCGCCGTGGTGCCCTCGTACTTAGCGCTGCTGGCCAGTGCCAGGGCCTGGGTGAAGTCTTCCTGGTGGAGACGGCCACCGTCATGGGTCCGGTCGTAACGGGTGACAATGATCGCCTGGCGCGTGCCGAAGGTTTCCAGCCGGGACTCGGCTGCCGGTAGGCCGGCCGCGGCAGCCACGTTCAGGGCCCAGTGCTCCGCCGCGAGCAGATGCGGCATCGGCGAGTCCAAGGGCTCGGGCTTGATGATGTGGGTGGAGACGGCTCCCCGGCCCGGCCATGCCCAGCCCTCGCCGTGGCGGCTCAGCAGGACCTTGGACTGGATGCCGCCCAGGGAAGCCGTGATAGCGAAGTCCTCCGGCAGGTCCCAGGTGGGCAACGCTTCGACGACGTTGGTGACCTCAACATCGGCCATCGGGATGGCGTCGGCTGGCCCGTCAGGCGACGTTCCGTCCGGCACCGCCTGGACGGCTCCGGCGCAGTCAGCCCCGAGTATCCGGAGCAGCCCTAGAGCGTCCGGAGTGGAGAGCCCGTTCACCGAGGCCAGGTGGGAACGGGCCTGCCCTTCCGGCAGCAGCCCATCAAAATAGTTGACCACGGACGCGCCGGTGATCTTCTTGCGGGTGACCGGCAAAGACAGGGAGAGGAGGATCGAGGACGCACCGTATTCGGCGATGATGTCGGGGTCGTACTGAAAGGCCAGTCGCAGGGATGACCCGGACAGCACCCCTATGTGGCGTCCGTGCAGGTACACCTCAAGGCTTTGGCGCTTCATTGTTTCACCTGCAGTCTGGCGAAACGGGGGACCAGGGCAACGTCACGGCCGACTGCCCGGATGGCGTTCATGGCGATGACGATGGACACGGGCTCGCCGTGTTCAAGCCTGAGGATGGTTCCCCGGGTGACGCCCAGTTTCTCGGCGACGTCCTGCTGGGTGAGTCCTGCTTCCTTGCGGGCCTCGGCGATCGACCGGCCAAGGGATGCCGCGTCGACCGCCCGGTAGAAACTGGTCGTCTCAGAATGTTCCATATAACGATCATATGGCATTCGTGGCAGAATGTTCAATAACTCGAACATTATTAACTCGACGTCTAATGTCCGATAAAACGAACACGCCGGGTTTCGGTCCCCAGCCGCCCCTCACCTCGCAAGCTCGGTCAGGGAACCCTGCGGTCGTGGGCCCGGCTCAACCACCGGCCAGGACAACCTCAACCCCAGAGCCGCGGAACATCTGCACCTGGGCCGGGTCGGCGGCGTCGTCCGTCACCAGGGTCCACGGGAGCGCGAGCCGCGCCCACGCGTGGAAGGGCCGCAGGCCCAGCTTGGACGAGTCCGTCAGTACATACACAAGATTGCCGCGCCGGGCCATAAGTTCCTTGAGCCGGGTCTGGGCGTGGTCGGCCTCGCAGATGCCGTCCTCGGCGGTGACGGCGTCGGCGCCGAGGAACACGCGGTCAAAGCTCATCCGCTCCAGTGCGGCCTCGGCCAGGGGGCCAACGAAGCTTTGGCTCAGGTTCCGCAGCCGGCCGCCGAGGCAGTCCACCTCGATGCCGTCGGACTCGGCCAGTTCCTGCATGGTGTTGATGCCCGGCGTCGTCACGTACAACCGATCAAACCCGCGCAGTTCGTGGGCCAAGGCACCCACGGTGGAGCCGGCGTCGAGCAGGATGTTCTCCCCGGGCCGGATCACGGACGCCGCCCAGCGGGCGATGGCCTGTTTCTGCTCAAACGCCTCGCCGGTGCGCTGCCGCAACGATGCTTCCGGGTGGGCGCCCAGCGCCATGGCGCCGCCGTAGGTGCGCGCCAGCCGGCCTTGCCCGTTCAGGAGCGCCAGGTCGCGGCGGATGGTGGATGCAGTGACCTCGAACCGGGCGGACAGTTCCTCCACGGAGGCCAGGCCGGTGGTGAGCGCCAGATGGTAAATCTCTTCGCGCCTGGCATTTGCCGACAGCATTCCCGGTCTCCCTCCCGTGGGCGTGGCTACCATGCTAGTTCCGGCCACTCATCCAATGGGTTTCGACAGGCTCAACCACCGGGGGTCTACACAGCCACGGCGGGCCGGGTGGCCATCTCCGCCGCCTGGTGAAGCGCCTCCACCATGCTGCGCGAATCGGCGATCGCCTTGCCGGCAATGTCAAAGGCGGTGCCGTGGTCCACGGAGGTCCGGATCACCGGCAGGCCCACGGTGATGTTCACGCCGGCCTCGATGCCCAGCACCTTCACCGGGCCGTGCCCCTGGTCGTGGTACATGGCCACCACCAGGTCGTAATCGCCCCGCCCGGCCAGGAAAAACAGCGTGTCCGCGGGCAGCGGGCCGGTGACGTCGATGCCGGCGGCGCGGGCGGCCTTCACCCCGGGTTCGATCTTCTCGGCTTCCTCGCCCTGGCCGAACAGTCCGCCCTCGCCGGCGTGTGGGTTGATGGCGCAGACGCCGATCTTCGGTATGGCGGTACCGGCCCGGATCAGCGCCTCGTGGCCGCGGCGGATGGTGCGTTCCACCAGGTCCGGGTTGATCTTCCGGACGGCGTCCATCAGGCCGATGTGCGTGGTCACATGGATGACCTTGATCTTGGGCGTGGAGAGCATCATGGACACTTCCTCCGTCCCGGTCAGCTGCGCCAGCAGTTCGGTGTGCCCGGGGAAGACGTGCCCGGCGGCGTGCAGGGCCTCCTTGTTCAGCGGCGCGGTGCAGATTGCCTGCACCTTCCCGGCCATCGCCAGCTCGCTCGCCACGCGGATGTATTCGTAGGCGGCGTGCCCGGCCACAGGGGAGAGCTGGCCCCAGGCAAGGTCCGCCGGCAGCAGCGCCAAGTCGATCACGTTCACCCGGCCCGGCGTGAACACCGCGTCCTCTACGGAGGAGATTCTCTGGATGTCCGCTGCGATGCCCAGGATGTCCGCGGCCTGGCGGAGGCGCAGTGCGTCACCGATCACCACGGGTTTGCATTCGGCGTTGATCTGCGCGTCCAGCACGGCGGCTACCACCACCTCGGGTCCAACGCCGGCGCCGTCGCCCATGGTGACGGCAACATACGGGAGTTCCGTGGGATCAACAGCATTCATGGAGGGTCCTTTTCCGGGCAGGGACGGCTGGGGCGCCGTCGGCAGAGGGGAGCGCGTTGTGGGGGGATTCGCTGTGCGCGAGGGTGAAGACGTTGAGTAGCCGGCCAATACGGCCAGGATGGTGCGGAGGCTGTTCGTTTCGCCGAAACTGCCCGGGCGGGTGACCACAGGGTTTCCGTCCGGAGCCAGCGACAGGACGGCGCCGTGCTCAATCTCGCCCTGAATGCCCAGCCGCTGCACACCTACGGCATCGAGCACCGAGCGGGCCGTTTCGCCGCCGGTGAGCATCAGCGGCCGGTCCCTGGCGAGCGGCGCCACTGTCCGGGCCAGGGCGGCGGCAATGTCGGAGGACGCCGCAGGATCCACCGTGGATGCATCAACGGTCACCGCAGCCGGACCTGCCGACAGGGCCCGCTGCAGCGCAGCCATGTCAGCGGTTCCCGCCAGCAGGTCTGCCGGGGACAGGGTGATGACGGGAACGCCGTCCGCGGCAAGGGCCTGCAGCTGTTCCCTGGCCGGGCCGGACGCGGAGCCCACCACCAGCAGGGGAAATCCGCCGGTTGTGCGCTGGCCGAGGGAGGAATGTACGACGTCGGCACTTCCGTTGGGTGCCTTGCCGGCAGCCCGAGCCACCGCGGCGCCTAACGCGGTACCTAACGCGGTGCCGAGAGCTGATCCGAGGGCTGAGGCACCCGCGAACCGGACGCCGGGAATGCTGAGGGCGGCGCTGACAATCGCTTCCAGATCGGCCTGCGTCTCGGCGTCGCAGACCACCACGGGGAAGGGGTGTTCAGCGCTCGCGTCCTTCAGTGCCGCGGCCAAAGTCTCGCCGCCGCTGCGGACAGTAGTCAGCCCAACGGAGGACGTACTTAGCGGATGCAGCGCAGCGGCGATGGTTACCGGCGGCGCCGACGGCTCGGCGTGCCACAGCGTGGTCTCGTGCAGTGGCACACCCTGGTGGTGCACCGTTCCGTTGACGGTGCTGCGGCCCAGCGGCGGCAGCGCCGGGGCCATAATGACGGGACCTTCCGCGGCGAGCACGTCGAGCTGGGATGCCACCGGCCCACGGAGCAGGGAATCGATCTTCAGGAAAACCATGGGGGAGGAGTCGCCGGCAGGAATTGAGTCCAGGACTTGGCGCAACCGTGCGGCGGCATCGGCGGGGAGCTTCCGGTTGTCAGTATCCAGCACCACAAGCGCGGTGTTCCCCAGGTTCGCGTCCGGCAGGATGTCCCGCAGGGCAGTGGCAAGCTCCCCCGGGGGGTGCGGGAGCATGCAGACTTGCGGCGCGCCGTCGTGAGACCTCGTGGCACCGGGTACGGTATGCGCGCTCTGTGCATCCTCACCAGGGGTGCTGGCGAGGGTCCCCAAAAACGCCGCTGCCGTCTCGGCGGCGCCGGAAAGGTCGTCAGCCATCGCAATTATGCGATTCATCGCTGCCACCTTTACTTTCCGCAGAACTAGGTTCGGTGAAGCCGGTTCGGATCAGCCTGCACAAAACACGCTAATCTACTTGCGCACTTTGCGCAATTCTGCGGCCACGGTGCGGCAGACGTCCGCTCAGCCGTTCGCGCCGCCGGTACATAGGGCCCCGGGCTCCGGAGCGTTGGGGGACTGGGCGTAGGCGCGGATGAAAGGGGCAATGCGCGGATCGGCGGCGTCCGTCACGGTCAGCTGGGCACCCCAGGCCGTGGCCGTGATGTCAGTCCCGGACACCGTACCGGGGCTGAGTAGGACGTAGGGCTTGTCCTTGGCCAACGCGGTCAGCGTAGTGACATCGGAAGCGGCCAGGCCGGAGCCGTACGTGATGCTGACGGCGCCGTGCTCCAACGAGTGGACGGCGCGCTCCTGGTTGACGGGTTCGGTGTAAATCCCGCAGTTGGTCCAGGTGGCCGCATGGTCACCACCGACGCCGGGCGGGTGGGGGTAATCCACTGGTCCTTCCACGTGGTTCCGGGACAGGCCGGTAAAGGTCTGGATGCCCTCGATGGGTTGCCTGGCGGCCTCGGCTGCGGCGTTCTTTTCCTGCACGGACCCGACGATGGTCAGGGTGACGGCGGTGATGATGCCCGCCAGGAGCAGGCCAAAACCGCCGAAGAGGAGGATCTTGAGGCGGCGCCGTTTCGCCTGCTGCCGTGCGCGGATACCGGCCACGGTCTGTTCGTTTTCGGCGCGTCGTTGGTCTGCGTTACTCATGCGGAGTTTCCTTTACTGGAGGGGCGGGTTCCGTGGCGTCGTTGAGTGCGACGGGTCCGCCGGGGGCGGGTTCTTTCGGGGCGGGCGGGACGGCGGAGCGGGGACGGGTCCTGAGCCGCTGGAAGAGGAAGAGCCCGGCCAGGAAGAGCAGGCCTGCGACCCAGGTGTTCACGCGCAGGCCCAGAATGAGGTTGGCCGGGTCCGAGCGCATCAGCTCAAAGGCGAAGCGACCGGCGGTGTAAAACACGAGGTACAGGGCGAACACAGAACCGGAACCAAGGGTGTACCGGCGGTCCAGGAAGATCAGCAGCAAGGCCGCAGCCAGGACCCAGAGGGATTCGTAGAGGAAAGTCGGCTGAAAATAGCCCAAAACCTCCGGAGTGCCGTCGGCGCCGGTCAGGGCCTGGCCGGTGACCGGGTCCACGGCGTGGATCTGGAGTTTCCAGGGCAAGTCGGTGGGTTCCCCGTAGAGCTCGTTGTTGAACCAGTTGCCCCAGCGGCCCAGGCCTTGGGCGATCAGCAGGCCGGGTGCCGCCGCGTCCACGAACGCAGGGAACGGAACCCCGGCGCGGCGGGCCCCGATCAGGGCTCCAACGAGTCCGAGGGCAACGGCGCCCCAGATCCCGAGGCCGCCTTCCCAGATCCGGAATGCACCCCAGGGGTCGCGGCCGGGGCCGAAATAGAGCTGGTTGTCCGTGATGACGTGGTAGATCCGGCCACCGACGATGCCGAATGGCACTGCCCAGGTCACAATGTCGAGGGTCTGGGAGGTGGTGCCGCCGCGGGCCTGGAGCCGGCGGGCGGTGAGCCAGACGCCAACGACGATGCCGGCCAGGATGGCGAGGGCGTAGAAGCGGATGGTCAACGGCCCGAGCTGGAAGGCACTGAACGTGGGGGAGGGAAAGAAGAGCTCTGTCGCGACAGGTATGTTCATGGTCCGGCTCCGTTATTTGATGTAGGAGAAGACGCCTATCATGCCGCGTTCGGCATGGTAGGCGTTGTGGCAGTGCGTGAGCCATTGGCCGGGGTTGTCGGCGTCGAAGATCACCGTGACCGTTTGTTTGGGCCGGACGATGACGGTGTCTTTCCGGGCGCCGTCCGTCCCGACCTGGAAGGTGTGCCCGTGCAGGTGCATCGGGTGCCACATGTCCGTTTCGTTGACGAATCTCACCTCAACGCGCTCGCCGGCCTTGATCTCAAAGGCATTCCGGAACGGGTCGTTCATGTCGAAGCGGCCGTTGTTGATGCCCCAGTCGTACTGCATCATGCCGCCGGTGAGCCGGAGCTCGTGGGTCCGGTCCGGGGTTTTCGGGGCAAAGCCGACACTGGGGTCCGCCTTGAGCTGGCCGCCGTCGACAACGGTGCCGTCCAAAGTGAACGGCAGGGTCGCAGCGGGCGGCTGCTTGCCGGAGCCGGTGCTGATGAATCCCAAGGCCTGCCCGGTCTTGCCCTCGGGCAGTGCAAGTACCGGAGTGAACCCCTCAGGGACCGTCAGCAGGGCGTCGATGCGTTCGCCCATGCCGAGCACGACGGCGTCGACGTCCTGGTGCTGCACCGGAAATCCGTCGGTGTGCGTGAGAGTGAGCGTACGTCCGGGGACGCCGACGCGGTAGGCGGTATCGCCGGCGGCGTTGATGATCCGGAGCCGGATGACGTCCCCGGCCTTGGCGGCAAAGACGTCAGCTTCGTCCGGCGCCTTTGAATTGAAGAGGTGGACAGGGAAGCGGACGTCACCGGCGTCGCCGCCGAGGAAGTCGCTGCGGGAACCCATCAGCATGTGGCTCGTTCCCATGCCGGATTGTCCGCCGCTGGTGGAGGGTCCCGGGGTTGAGCCCATGGAGCCGTGGTCCATGCCGGGCATCGAGTTGCCGGACATAGCCTCGCCAGACATGGACATTCCGCCGGAGAGTTCTTCCAGGACTTCGTCAGGGGTGCCGGTGACGCCGTCCAGCCAGTCGTCCAGCACGATCACCCAGTCCTGGTCGTAGATGAGTTTTTCGGCCGGGTCCTCGATAATGAGCGCACCGTAAAGGGCCCGTTCGCGCTGCATCTCGACGTGGGAGTGATACCAGTAGGTGCCGGGGTGTGGCAGCAGGAATTCATAGTCGAACCCGGCCCCGGAGGCGGTCGGGGCCTGGGTGACGTGTGGGACGCCGTCCTGGTCGTTCCGCAGCGCCAGGCCGTGCCAGTGGATGGTGGTCGGATCCTTCAGGCCGTTGGCCAGGCCGACCTGGAGCCGGTCACCGGCCACAGCGCGGATGGTGGGGGCGCTGAGTCCGCCGTTATAGCCCCAGGTCGTGACGGGCTTCCCTGCAACAGTGGTTTGGAATGCTGCCGCTTTCAGATCCTGTGTGACGGTTGTTCCGCTGAACGCCCGTCGGGCCTCGTAATCGGCGACGGCGGCATCAGTGGGCAGGACCCGGTCCGGCAGGCCTGCCGGGGGCTGGGTGTTGGTGCAGGCTGCGAGGGCCGCGGCGGCGGCAGCGGCGACGGACAGGCCCACAAAGCGGCGCCGGTCCAGGTGGTAATCGGTGTGAATGCTCATGTGAAGTCCTTCGTAGGGGGTTCTGGAGACGCCGGTGCGCACCGGATCAGTCCGCGTCTGAGGGCCGGAATGACTCCCCGCCGTCCTTCGACACGATCACACCCTTTGAGGTGGCGGCCCAGATCCACGGCTTTCCGTCCGTGCCTTCCGTTGCGGTAATGGCCTGAACCTCGCCGCTGACGGCGCCCGTCCGTTCCCAGGACACACCGGCGTCGGGGGAGTAATACACCGTCCCGTCCGGTGCGACGCCGACGGCCTTGCCGGCGCTCGCAAACGAGGCGAACTGGATCACAGGTGCCGCCTCGTTCAGCGTCCAGGTGGTTCCGCCATCGGTCGAGCGCTGCACGCCCTTCTGGGTGGTGGCGAGGACGGCGTCGCTGGCGGGATGAGCGGCCAGAACAGCGGGCACGAAGTCGACGGCGACCGTCTGCCACGTTTCGCCGTCGACGCTGGTCCGGAGTGTCCCGTCGAAGGCCACGATGCCGGATTTTGTGGCGGCCAGGGCGTGGAAGTCGGATTGCTTCTGCCGTGAGAGTTGCTGCCAGGTCCTGCCGCCGTCAGTGCTCTTGATCAGGCCGATCGGGTTGGGCAGGTCCGAGCCTGCGCCAGGGTGCCCCGAAGCATAGAACACGTCCGGGTCACCGGCCGCGGTGAATCCCATGTAGTCATTGGTTGGTCCGATCTTGACGGCAGGATTCCGGGACATGTCGAACAGGCCCTCATGGGTGGCCAGAAGCACCTGGCCGGTTTCGCCGTCGACGCTCAGCCCATGGACGTGGGCGCTCGGCAGTCCGGGCGCCGCGCCGGCTGCTGGGGCTGTTGCTGATCCACCTCCGGAGGGCGAATCGGTGGCTGCCGGGGTGCAGGCGGAGAGAGCAAGAATCAAGGCTGCTGCCGCGGCTGTCATGGCGGAGGCGGGCGGGCGCTGGCGGGAGGGAAAAGACATAGGGGGCTCCAAACGAAGACGGGAAAAGTCAGGGAATACCCGCGCCGGTCCGCTGCGGGACCGGCGCGTCTGCAGCGCTGGCTAGAGGGAGCCGAGCAGAATCTGCATTTCCTCGATTTCTGCCTGCTGGGACGTGATGATGTTCTTGCTCAGGGCGAGCGCGTCGGCGTTCTGGCCTTGGGCCTCTTCGGTCTGGGCCATCATCACGGCGCCCTGGTGGTGCGCGACCATCTGGGTCAGGAACAGTTTGGCCGCCTCGGTTCCCTCCGCTGCCCGGAGTTCGTCCAGATCGCCCTCGCCCATCATGCCGGTCATTTCGTGTCCGGGAGCCATCTGCTCCGGTTCATTCCACGTGTTCAGCCAGCCGGTCATGGTGTCGATTTCCGGGGCCTGGGCGGCTTTGATTTTGGTGGCGAGCGCTGTGACCTGCGGGTCGATGTCCTGCTTCTGGAGGATGATGTCACTCATCTCCACGGCCTGGCTGTGGTGCGGGATCATGCCCTGAACGAACATGGTGTCGGCGGCGTTGTTGGTCACTGTGTCCAGCGGGGCGGCGGTCGCCGGCATGCTGGAACTGCCGTGGTCCATACCGGGCATGCTGCTGCCGGTAGTTCCGGTCCCGGCCGAGCAGCCGGCCAGGGTCAAAGCGGCGGCGAGGACGGTGGCGGAAATGGTCAGGTTTTTCGTCATGGGAATCGGGGTCCTTCAAGGTGGTTGCGGAAACAACGCTGGGCGCGAACGGTCGCCGTCCAGCGACTCAAGCCCCCGGCAAAGAGGGCGAGTTATAAAGGGCTGCGCGCCGGTGAACGGTGGCACGGCAGACACCTTTACGTTCGGCTGATGCAGAGGTCGCCCGGCGAAGGAGTCGCGGGCAGGAATGCATAGGCAGCGTGGCCTGACGATTGTCCGGCGCCGGTGACATTCCCAAACGGTGTGCTGCCGGGCAGCGGGGCTAACAGCGATCCGGTTCCCGGTGACGGGACGCAGCCGGCATCCATGCCCGCCATCTCGGCGCACCCGCCGGATCCGGTGCATGAAGCGGCAGGGTCCGACCGTGTTGGAGCCGACGGCGTTTCGGTGACGTGGTGGCTGGTGTGGCCATCCGGTGCACGCACAACGGAATAGGATTCGGCGGCGTGTATGGCTCCGGTAGCGTCCATGGAATGTGTGCCAGGCATGAAGTGCATCCCGAAGATCCCGGAGATGAGGGCCAACAGCCCAGCCAGGAGGCCCGCACGGCGGAGGAGGGCCGGGAAGCGGCGTAGCAGTGTTGTTAGCATGCAAGTTCCTCCTTTCGCGCGGGATCAACTCAATAAGGGTACTCGTGGGGTGGTTCCACAAGCCCCATGTCTCTAACGTAGCCGGAGGCTGATCAGTTCCAGCCGGTCGACGCACCTCGCGGCGGGCGTGTGCCCGTAAGGGACGTCTCGTAATACCGGCACAATCCCCCCGAAGGTGAGTCTCCTCGGCCTATTGCCGGGGCCGTGTTGCAAGCGGAGAATGGCCTTACTGGCGGGGTCCCATATTTCTCCGCCGTGGGTATAGGGGCTTCGTCGTAGCCCTATTCCAGGAGAAACCCATGAACGTCAAACGCACCTCTGCCGCCGTGAGTGCCGCCGTACTGGTTGTGCTCTTCACAGGCGCCGTCCCCGCATCCGCCGACATTGCCAACAGTCACGCCGCCTGCACCGGACTTGGCATCTCGGATCATGCCGTCACGGACGGCCCCGGTGCCGTTCCCGAGATTATCAAAGAAATAAAGGGGGCGGCCGCCTACTTTGGCTTCGCTAACTCGGGCCAGGTTGTGAGCAGGTTCTCGAAGGTCCATGCAGGCACGCACGCGCCGGGCTGCGAGGAAGCCATTGTGGAAATCCTTGTCGCCGGACCATAACGTGCGGTTCACGCCCTGAGCCGCACTGACCCGGCTGGGAACGGTAATGGCCCCGCCAGCAGCGCGATGCTGCGGACGGGGCCATTGCCACGGTTGCCTGATGGTGCAGACGGTCCCTTAGGCGCGGACCTTGGTGTGTCCCTTGCTGAGGACCATGGCCAAGGCGATCATGCCGACGCCGAGCAGCAGGTGCAGAACGTTGTCGAAGCCGTTCAGCGGCACGAAGTTCCCGGCCGATTCCTGGGGGACCACCAGGCCGTATACAAACAGGACCAGATAGATGACCCCGCCGTAGAGAAGGAACGAGCGGGCGCCGGTGGCGGACTTGGCCAAGGCGATGCCCGCCGCGCCGAAGAGCAGGTGGACCACGTTGTGCAGGACAGATACCTGGAACAGGCCCAGCAGCATTGCCTCGGACTCGTGTCCCGCGAAATGCAGCTCGCCGAAGTTTGCCGTCAGGCCCGGTACGAAGCCCAGGACACCGACCAGCAGGAACACGGCGCCGACAACCATGGATGCTTTCTGGACATTGGTGCGGGCTACTGTGCCGGTGTGGGTGTGGGTGTGAGTGGCCATGATGATCTCCTGATGCGATATGGGTTTGCGGATCAGCGGGTTGTGCTTACCTGCCAAACCGTTGGGTTATGCCTGCAGTTCGGGGCCGGCACGCATCCCGGATGGCTCATTTCGCAAAATACGTGTAGTCGGGCGGGGAATCAGCGGACTTCGACGACGCCCATCATTCCCTGGTCCTCGTGATCGAGGATATGGCAGTGGTAGACGGAGCGTCCGGTGAATTCTTTAAAATTGATCCTGACTTTCACCTGGCCGCTGGCTGGGACATTGACCACGTCCCGCCAGACGATGGTGTCCGGAGCGGTCCCTGATTCCTCGACAACCTGCATCGGCCAGACATGCAGATGAAATGGATGGTCCATGGGGCTTGGATTTAGCAGGGTCCACTCTTCCACGGTCTGCGCGGCCACGACGGTGTCCGTCCGGCTTGCGTTGAATCCCCGGCCGTTAATGGTGAAACTCATCATTCCCGTCCCCACCCCCAGGCCGCCGACGCCGAGGGTCAGCTGCCGGTGCGCGGCAACCACCGCGGTCCTTAGGTCTGCCGGTGCCGGCTGGGCGGGCACCGGCAGAGGGGCGCCGGACGTTGTGCCGGACACCGAAAGGGTCGCAAGGACAGTGTCCCTTGCGTCCCTGCTGTTGGGGCCCAGTGGTGCCGGCCCCATCATGCCGGCCATGCTGCCACGGTTGTAGTACATGGTCCTGAAAGCGGACTCGCCCTCGACCGCTGTTACCAGAACATCTGCACGGTTGCCCGGCGTCAGCAGTAACTCGTCCACCGGCTTTGGTGTGGGGAAGCGCCCGGAATCCATGCCGAGCAGGTGCATCTGCTGCCCGTCCAGCCGTAACCGCAGGTAGCGGGCAACGCAGGTGTTCACGATCCGCCACCGTTCGCGCTCTCCCGGCCTGGCTGAGAGTTTCGGGTTGCTGTGACCGTTGACCAGGACCAGGCGGCCTTCGCGGCCGATCATCCGGTCCATGGGCGAGGCGCCAGCGACTGAACCGGACCCGTCCAGGGTGATGTCGGAAATGGCCATAATGCGATCCCGGCTGGTGGCCGGGGGATCCGTGTCCTCGACAATGATGGTGCCAAAGAGGCCCGCGAAAATCTGGTCAGCGACCACGCCGTGATGGTGCGGGTGGTACCAGTAGATCCCGGGCGGATGGTCTGCCGGCAGTAAGTACTCATAGCTGAATGAGCGGCCGGGCTGGACCACCACGAAGACGTTGTCTCCGTTTCCCTGGGGTGACACGTGCAGACCGTGGACGTGCAGGTTGGTGGGGACGGCCAAGCTGTTGACCAGCTCTATTTGGAGTACGTCCCCACCCCTGAGATGCAGGGTGGGGCCCGGGACTCCTCCGTTATAGCCGAGCACCGATGCCTGGTGGCCGCCGAGCCGGATTGATCCCGGAGCAGCTTCAAGCCGGACCTGCAACCCTCCGTTGGTGCTGTGCAACGCATCTGGTTCGGTGAAGTCCGCGCCTGCTATCGGAGAGAACCGGGAACTGGCCGTCCACCAGAGCCCGGCTCCGCCGGCGGCCGTGGCTGCCGCGCCGAGGCCTCCCACCAGGAGTGCGCTCCGGCGGCTGATGGGGCGCACTACTGGTCTTCCCCGAGGACCCCCAGCTGCTCGCGGTATTGGTCCGCAGACAGTTCGCCGCGGGCAAACCGCTCATCGAGGATCTGCCGGGCGCGGCTCCTGCCGGGGTAGGGACCCGGCGGTCCCTGCATGCCGCCCGGACCTCTGCCCGCGCCAAACAGGCGCGCCGCAACCAGTACCAGCAGGGCTATCCCGACGAGCAGGAGTATGCCCCACAGCCACATCGTCCAGCCCATATTCATGCCGTAATCCCACATCATGAGGGCGCCTTTCACTGGGAGCCATTGATGCTGCGATTCTCCGGCAGTTTCCGGCTGGCCGGTAGGGTTCGAAGGCTCTTAGCTCAAAGAACTTTTTGTGCCAGGTTTCGACCGGGCTCAGCTCCCGTGGACTTCGTACCGGGCCTTGCCGCTGTGCTTGGCCCGGTACATGGCCGAATCGGCCTGCCGCAGCAGCTCCGTCACGTCCGCCGTGTCCGCGGTGCGCTGGGCGACGCCCATGCTCAGCGACACCCGCAGTGACCGGTCGCCGATCATGAACGGCTCGCTCAGAGCCTCGTAGATCCGCTCGGCAACAGGCCCCGTGGCCGGAGTGCCGTCGTCGTTATCCAGAACGACGACGGCGAACTCGTCGCCGCCCAGCCGCGCCACCAGGTCGTGGCTGCGGACGCTGGCCACCAGCCGCTCGGCCAGCTGGGCGAGCAGCTCGTCGCCGCCTTCATGGCCGAGGGAATCGTTGACGTCCTTGAAATCGTCGATGTCGATGAACAGCAGGCCCTCGTGCCGGGTCCGGCGGTCGCTGTCCGGCTCGAAGGATGCCAGTAGTCGCTCCGCCAAGGCCGCGCGGTTCGCGAGCCCGGTGAGGTCGTCGTGTGTTGCCCGATATGTCAAAGCCTTGTGGCTGTCCTGGAGCGCCGCGGCCATGCCGTTGAAGGCCACCGCCACCTCGCCGAGTTCGTCCCGCCGGGCGACGTCCAGGCGGTGGCTGTAGTCGCCGGACTGAAGCTTCAGGACGCCCCGGCGGAGGCTGTTGACGGGCCGCATCAGGTCCTTGACCATCCGACGGCGGAAGTACAGGGTGGCGCCGATGGCCGCCACGAACAGCCCGAACCGGCCAACCACCAGGAGGCCCTCGAGCTCGCGGGTGTCCACAAGTCCGTTGTTGAGCGCCTGGAGGGAAGACTGCTGGACGGCGGAGAGCTGCTTCCGCACGTTTGAGCTCGCGGCCGCGAAGGCAGGCGCATCGGCCAGGTTGATCTCCGCGAGGCCCAGCACGTCATCACCCCAGAGCCCTGCCTTCTCAAGGCCGGCCTGCCATTCCTGCCGCGCCGCGGACAGGGCGTCGGACCGGCCTTCATCTTCGGCCCGGGCCGCGGAGGCCGCACGGAAAAGCAACTCAATGTCCTGCTGTTCAAGGACAAACGCTGCCCTGTGGACGGGCGCCAGCGCGAGCAGCTGGTATCCCAGCTGTTCATGTGTCTCAAGGGCGGCGGCCAGTTCCGAAACGCTGCCGTACTCGGCTTGGAGCCGTCCGGTCGCAGCTTCCATCTCGTTCACCACGAAACGAACTCCGACGACGGTGACGGCCGCTCCGATGAACAGCGCCAGCAGCATCAAAGTGAAGGCCCCGGACCATTCACGCTGCAGGCTAAAGGCGCGCGGCGTGGTGGTGGCGTTAATCATGGGCGTCCTCGGGCCGGGTGATGTTATGCCTAAATTACACGTCACTTCGTGCAATCGGGCTTTTGGCGGGGTTCCGTTACGACGGCCCCAACCGTCCCGGGCCGACACGCTCAAACACCATCCAGCTGCGGGCCCGGAGTTTCCCGGCCCCATAGGATTTCCATATGACACCCAATCGAGGTCAAGCACTTTTCAGATTCTGGTTTGCCCTGCTCGGATTCCTGGCCATATTTTTCCAGCTGACACACCTGCTCCAGAACGTTCCCGGCGCCTCCGCGGGGAACTTCTTCAGCTACTTCACCATCGAATCCAACATCATCGCGGTCATTACCCTGGCCATCGCCGGCTGGTACGCGTGGCAGGGCGAAAGCCCACGCTGGCTTGAGCTTCTGCGCGGAGCCGCAACCATCTATATGACCATCACAGGGATTGTTTACAGCCTTCTGCTCAGTAACATCGACGTCAACACGCCCATCCCCTGGATCAACGTGGTCCTGCATTACACCATCCCAACCATCATGGTGATCGACTGGCTTGTGGACCTGCCCAGAACCAGGGTCCCGGTCCGGACCTCGCTGATCTGGCTCGGGTTTCCCCTGCTTTACCTGGTCTACAGCCTGATCCGCGGTCCCATCGTCGACTGGTACCCCTACCCGTTCCTGGACCCCCGGGTCAGCGGCTACGGGACCGTCGCCGCGATGGCGCTGGCCATCGCGGCAGGAGCCTTCGTTTTTGCCCTCGTGGCTGCATTCTCCACGCGGCTTCACATCGCCCCGACCCCGGCAGTTGCCACCCCCAGCGCAACCGAGCCTTCGCTGCCGGGACGGTAGAGGGGTAAACCCGGCGTGGCACCAAATTGACCTGGACGGGGGCAGCTCAGCAAGGGACAAGCGGGCCGTGGAACAGGACAGTGGCTGACCATGCGGCCGCGGCAGTACCGCCGGAGTTCACGTACGACTTCCCAAGGCCCGTTTCGATGCCTGGGTAGCCAGGGTGTCCGGGAACTGGCTCGTCATCGGGGCAATTGAAATTGCCCCGGGGGTCCGCCGAGGGCTCGAACGCCAGAGCACTTGGCGCGGACATCAGAGTCGCTGTGGCCGTGATGAACACGACGGCCAATGCTTTGCTTCTCATTTCATTTCCACCTTCCGGGGTGCGGGCAGTTCCCCGGCCGGGAACGGCTTCAACCCGCGTCCTTAGGGCAGACATTACTCCGGACAGGGCCTCTTCTCATCACGCTTTGGGACAGCAGCTTCAACGACTGGTATCGAGCCGCTCCAGCGCCCAGTCCCACGGGACCAGCTCCTGCTCCAGCCTGACCGCGACTCCGAACGCGTCATCGCGGAGCCTCTCGTAGAGTGCTGACTCCTCGGCCGTCAGCCGGCTTAACACAGCCTTCGACGGTGTCGGCTCGCGGACCCAGGCGTCGCGGTGGGCCAGCAGTGTGGCCTCGTCCATCAGCACGCTCACCACTTGCGGGTGGACGGCGCGGAGCTGGTCCAGGATCCGGAACCCGTGCGTGTCCAGGTCACCCCAGTACAGGACCTCACAGCCGAGCAGCCACCCTGCATCCCGCAGCGACGAGAACCCATAACCGCCGCCGTAAATCGCCAGAGTGTCAGATCGCTCGGGTAGGGCCAGGAAGTTGACGAGGTTCTCCGTGATCAGCACTCTGGTGACCGGCAGGCTCAGAGTGCTGAAGGCCTCAGCTGTCACGGTCACGTCGCGTGCCTGGCCCAGCAGCGGCACGGCAGGATCCAGCAGGCGGAATCGGACGAGCTCCGGAGGATGCAGGAAGCCGTGGCCGGCGGCAAAGCGCGCTGCCGGAGTCCGGGCCTGCGTCAGCCCCAGCAGCGAGCCGGGCTCCGCGGACGAATCCGGAAAAGCTTCATCGGCGGGACCGATCGCGCTGGGCTCGGAATTTGCCCGCAGCGCCAACGCCAGTTCGCTGATCACTGCCCTGTGGTTCTCGATGAACTTGGTGTGCACGCCGGGAATGCCCAGCTGCCGCACATAGATGCCTGGCTCGGGATTGTCCCGCAGCCACAGGGCCACGCGGGCTGCGGTCAGCGCGTCGGCGCCGAGTTCGAGCAGCTTAAGCGGCCGCTTCAGCGCCCACGCGCGGAAGGATGAGTGCAGCGAGGCCAGGGCCCGGGCGAGCTCCAGAAACCGGGCCGCCTCCTTTGCCTTGCCCACAAGCGCGATCTCGGCCTCGGCGTCTGCAAAGATTGCCGCCGCCGGCAGTTGGTTAGCGCCGACCGTGGTGCGGCCCACCTCGGCCGTTTCGAGGCTGAACGGACCCACTGCGCCGAACAACTCCGCCGCCCAGGCGCTCGCCGCAGCATAGTCACTCCGGAGCGTCGCCGCCGTCGGACGCTTCAACGGACGACGGCGGGGGTACAGCCCGCCGGGTTCCAGTACCTCGCGGAGCAACGCACCGCTGCCCCAGGCTTTCTGTGACTGCGCCCGCAAATCAGCCAGTGTGGTCCAACCCTGTGCAGGCTGTTTAGGCACGCCGGGCCCGCTCGTCCCGGTACTCCTGGATGGTCATGTTCCGCAGCTGTGAATCGTCGCCGTTGGTGTTGGCCACGAAGCCTACATGGGAGACAAAGGGTTCGATCACGTGGATCTTCTGCAGGGGAGTGACGATCAGCAACTGCAGCTTCATCCGCTGGAACAGCTCCAGTCCATAGCGCGCGGACTCGTCGGAGCCGCGGCCGAATGCCTCATCGATCACCACAAACCGGAAGCTGCGCCCACTGCCGGCATTCTTCCCGGCGCTCTTGCCGGACGCCAGCCCAAACTGGAATGCCAGGGCAGCCGCGAGAATCGTGTAGGCGAGCTTTTCCTTCTGGCCGCCGGACTTGCCCCCCGAATCCGTGAAGTGTTCAAATTCCTCGCCCGTCTCGGTCCACTTCTCCGAGGCGGAAAACGTGAACCAGTTCCGGACATCCGTGACCTTGGCGGTCCAGCGCTCGTCGAGGGTTGTGTAGCCGTCCCGCCCCCGGAACCGCTCGATCAGGCGCTCCACCTGCAGGTACTTCTGCTCGGAGTACTGGTCATCGTCGCCGATGGTGCCCTCCGAACAGGCCCGCAGGTCCAGGCCGAACTGCCGCACGTCCAGGTCGGTGCTGTTCTGGTGCTCCAGCTGGATGTGCCGGCCGGCGTTGTACTCAATCCCGGCCAGGGACAGGTTGATTTCGCCGATCCGGTTCACGATGTCCTGCCGGCGGCTGTCCAGGAACGCGTTGAACGCCACCACCTCGTGGATGGTGTTCTGGTTCAGGGATTCCTTGAAATGGGCTTCGAAGCGCGGGAGATCGTTGCTGACCAGCTGCTCCAGGAGTTTGCCGAACTCGCCCGCTGACTCCAGGGCGGCGTCGATCTCCGTGGTCTCGTTCTGGTATTTGTTCCGGAACTCAGCCATCAGCCGAACAGTTTTCTCGGCGGCCCGGGCGATCTGCTTGGACAGCGCGTCAATGGTGTCGGTCAGCCCGTTCCGGACGGCGCTTTCCACCGTGCCCGTGTTCTTGTAGGTGAGCGGCTTGCCGGCGAGTTCCGCGGCAGCGAGCCGGGCGACGGCGGCCAACACGCCGCCGTCGTCCGTTAACGGTGTCTCCCGCAGGACGTCGTGGCAGTCCTCGATCGCCTCGACGATGTCCTTGGCCGCGCCCTCGTTGGAGCCGATCCGGCGTTGGATATCATCAGCCCGCACCTGCAGGCGCTCCAGCTTTCCGGAGAGCTCGGTTTCCTTCGCCGTCAGCTGCCGTAGTACGTCGCTGGTGGACTCCAGCTGGGCCTTCTCCGCTTTGAGCTCCTCGATGCGGCGTGCGGTGAGCTGCCAGCTCAGCTCGGCGAAGTCGGACACCGCCCCGATGATGCCCAACTGCTGGTTCTGCCTGCCAATGGCGCCCAGGGAATCGTTGACCCGGGACAGCTGACCGGCCAATACGCTGAGCTGACCCTGGACCTCGTCCCGTTCCGCACGGAAGCGGCTGATCTTGTCCAGGTTGTCCCAGCCCAGGACGTAATTCCGGCGGTCCGACAGTTCCTGCCGGTCATCCTTCTCATGGCGGCCGCGGCCGCCCTTGAGCTGGCCGTTGGCGGTCAGGGCCTTGGAACGGCGGCGGAAGTCCTCAAGGGTGTCGCAGCAGAAGTAGTCGAAGCGGCTGCTGAGCTCATCCAGCAGGAAATTGCGGAAAGGAGTCCCCTGCTTGATGGCAATCTTCGCCGCCAAGGTGCCCGCCTCGGTCGGCTTCGGAGCGTACGATTCGCCGATCTTCAGGTACACCAGCCGGCCGCGCAGGTTGTTGCCGTCCACCCAGCCGCTCACCGCAGCGTAGTGCTCCGAGGGCACCAGCAGCGACAGCGCAAAGCCGCGCAGGGTGCGTTCGGCGGCGCCTTCCCAGGCCGCTTCGCCATCGCGGACGCGCAGCAGCTCGCCCGCGTACGGAAGGTGGGACTCCGCGATGCCCGTCCCCTCGCACAGACGACGGCGGAGTTCCACCTGGGGCCGCGGCAGCAGGTTGGGTCGCGCCTGCAGGCTGGTCAGCTCCGCGGCGACGTCCGCGGCGCGGCCGGTGAGCACGGTACGCGTCATACTCAGCTCGGTGCGGCTGTCCTGCGCTTCGTCGGCACGGGCGGCGAGTTCTTTTTCGACGTCGGTGAGGCGGGCCCGGTTGGCGTCGAACTGCACGCGGTCCGCCGGGGCCTGGAGGCCAAGATCGGCCGCAGCTTCGGCGTACTTCTCAAAGCGGACCCGCTGCGACCGGGACTCCTCGCCCAGCCGCGCAGCCTCGGCCTCGATGGCCGCCAGCCTGCCGCCGCCGTTGCTGCGGATATCTTCCTTGACCGCAGCCAGGTCGAGGCGGAGCTGGGTGATTTCGGTGGCCAGTTTGCCGCTGTCCTCCTGCAGCCGCAAGCCGGTGTGCCGCAGTTCCGCCTGGTGCTCGATGCTCAGCTGCAGCTTCTGGTCCGTGAACCACGGGTGCAGCTGGTCCCGCTGTTGGCGGGCGAATTCATCGTCCCGGCTCAGGGCGGCATGTTGGGCCGCGCCCTCGGTGATGGGGGTGAGCAGCCAGATCTGGTCTTTGGCACGGAGGACGGCGTCGTGGGCCTTCTTCAGGTCGTCGAAGTGGTGGATGAGGTTGCCGATCCGGGCCTCGACGTCGTCTTCCTCGAGCATGTTGGTGCGCACAAAGTTGGTGATGTTCTCCACCTGCTTCATGGACACCGTGCGGTGGAACAGCTCCATGGCCTGGTTGCCGCTGATGCCGAACTGCCGCTTGAACGCCGCCGCGTATGGCTCGAAGGTTTCATGGATGGACGCCCCGGCAGCCCGGAGCTGTTTCTTCAGCTTCGCGGGGTCCTGGCCGAAATTGCCGAAGTCTCCGGCGATGGACTGCTCGCCCTCCACCAGCGAGTAGAAGCGGTTGGGCTGGCCGGCTTCCTGGGTGGCCCAGAGGGTGATGGCCAGCGTGATGGATTTGCCCAGGACGGCGTTGTGGAAGACGCCGAGGACCACCGTGAGCTTACCGGTGCCGCGCAGGGCAACGGGCTTCGAGTATTCGCCGCCGGCGCTCCGGGTGCTCTTGTGGAAGCCCCGCACATAGGACATCAGGGTGCGTTCCTTCTTCTGTGCACCCGCGGCCTTGTTGTATTCGATCCTGTTGGCCGGCAGCAGCAGGGTGGTGATCGCATCCACCACTGTCGACTTCCCGGAGCCGATGTCGCCGGTCAGCAGGCTGTTGGACCCGTCCAGCCGGAAGGTGCGCACTTCCTGATGGAAGGTGCCCCAGTTGAGCAGCTCCAGTCGGTGCAGCCGGAAGCCCGGGGGAGTGCCGGCGTCGTCCGCTTTTTCGTCCAGGCTGAACAGCATCTCCTGCTGGTCCGTCCCGTCACTGACTACTGCCGCCGCCTCGGTGGTCATGCGCGGTCCTCTTCCTTTGTGCTGGTGCCGCTGAGCGAGGCGCGGTAGTCGGCCAGCCGCGCCTCGAATTCCTCCAGCCACTGGGCATCCACATAGGCCTTCAGGATCCGTGCTACCTCGTACGTCCCCGCCTGGCCGCGCAGTTTCCGCAGGAAGCCCAGCTCCACCACTTTCTTGATGTTGGTGCCGAGCTGGTCCAGGATCCGCGCCTCGTTGCTCGATTCGGGCAGGAAAACCGCCACCATGTCCGCGATGTCCTGATCCGTCATGATGAGGCGCAGTTCGCTGCTGTTGGTGTCGAATTCGAGCATCCGGCCGCGGAGCAGCGCCAGGAGGAGGCTGACGTTGAAGGTGAGCGGGCGCCGGGGGATCAGCCGCGGCAGCGTGCCGTCCGGATCCTCGCGCGATTTGAGGAACGCGTATCCCTCGGATTCGTCCAGGATGAGGTCAAGGCCCAGGACGGCCACATAGTCGCGGACGTGGGAGGACAGGACCAGCAGCGACTGCCAGACCTTTTCGTCGGCCTCGGCGTACACCACGCCTTTGAAAAGCTTCGTGACGACGCCGGGAAGTTCCCCGGGCGTGTGTGTTTCCGGTGCGTCTGTGGTGGTCATGCGGGCCTCACGAAGATGATCTGTTCGACGGTGGCTTCCCGGATGCTGCCGTCCGGGAGCTGCCAGGACAACTGCTGTGACTCGTCCGGGTTGATGGAGGCCCAGTCCGATTCGGTGGCCAACTGGTAGTAGGCGACGATTTCGGCCAGCCCCTGGGAGAGCGGATGTGCGGATGCTACTTCGCCGAGCGTGGCCTGTTCGGTGCCGGCCAGGACGTCGTCAATGTTGGACTTGAGCCGCTCCGTGTCCACATGGAACTGGCTGAAGAGGGCGCCGGCGTCGACTTCAGCATCATTTGCAGCCACGACGACGTCGTCCACCATGATCCGCCGGCTCGGCTCATACAGCGGCCGCTCAAAAGGCAGTGCCACATCCACAGACTGCGCGGCGATCTCCATAAAGACGCCCGACGGCGGCACCTCCCGGGTGCCCAGCGCGTCGGATTCGATGCTCCGGACGAGCTGCATGATGCGCTTGTTCTCCAGGAACACCTTGTCATCGAGGAGCCGGCGCATCTGCTGCGAGAGCTGGCGGACTGTGGCCTGGGTCTGCTCGACGGCGGGCAGCCAGTCCTGGTGCAGGTTGGTCACGGCGTGCAGATTGTCCAGTTTGGCGAGGGCGTCGATCCGGGTGGCCCGGTGAAGCAAGTCCCGCAGTTCGGTACGGAGCTGCGGGGACATCAGGTAGTCCCAGAAGCCCTGGAACGTGCGGCCCTGGAGCGAGCCGCTGATGTCCTGTTGGTTGGCGAAGATGGAGGCCAGCAGCTCGCCCTGGGAGCCGTCCCACGTGGCGATCTGTTCGCGGACCTGGCGGTCAAGCTTCCGGAAGTTCTGCTCTACCTCCCGGAAATCGGAGAGCAGGTCCTTGGCCAGGGTGGTCAGCTGCTGGAAATGGTCCAGAGCTTCGGGTCCGGTCATTACCCGGATGTTGCCGTCCTTGATCCGTTGCATCTCGGCGTCGATCCCGTCCCGCTGGCGCTGGAGCTCGGCGAGCCTTACCTCCGGGTCGGTTTCGGACTGCTGGACCAGGGCCTTCAGGACGGCGAAAATGCTGGTCAGCCTGGACTGGGTGGCCACGAAGTCCCGGCCGCTCAGGCTCTCCACCCAGCGGACTACGTCCTCGGCGGCGGCCGTGAGATCGTAGCGCGGCTCGTCCTGGCCCGGGACGTAGTATTTTCGCAGCCACGCGCGTTCCGGGGCAGCCCACTCGTCCAGATATTCCCCCGCCGGGCGGGGGTATTTGTCTTCGCCGAAGACTTCGCGGAGGCCGAACAGGACATCATCGAGGTGGTCGATGAGTTCTTGCCGGCCGATGTCCCTTTGGTTGGGCCCGGTGAAGGCTTTGATGAAGAAACTCACGGCCAGCGGGGCGTTCTGAGCGCGGAGCAGGGACCACCCCGCGTGGTTCTCGCGCAGTGCGTTGATGACGTAGAAATCCATGGTGTCCTCGGTGCGGGGGCTGTTGTTTCTAAGCTACACGGGGGCGGTGACAATTTCCGTGGAGGGCATCCGGGCAAGGCAGGTTTTGCATCGTCGGAGGCCTGAATCCCCGCACTTTGGCGGCTTCCGCGAGCCCCGCCGTTGCAAATGCACCGCAGGTAGGTGTCAGGACGGGGAAGGGCCGCCGATGAGACAGTGTGAACCTCTTTCAACGGCTGGCGGTTGTGCGGATGTTCGAAGGGCCGGGTCTTAGCATTGGACGTATGAAGGGTCTTATGAAGGTCGATCAAGTCCACGGACGCCCAGGGCGGAAACTGTCGTGACCGGTGACAGGGATCGGGATGCTTCAAGGCGCCCGCGGCAGGCCCGGCCACGTGACGCTCTTGGGCGGCCGTTGCCGTACGGAAGCGCTGGCGTCGAGCCGGTCTCGGAGGAGCCGCTGCCACCGGCGCAGACGTTGGTCTCGGCCCGGAGTCTGGTGGACGCTGGCCGGCCTTTCGCCGCCCACGAGGTACTCGAGGCCCGCTGGAAGGCTGGGCCGGCCGAAGAACGCAACCTTTGGCAAGGTCTCGCCCAGATCTGCGTCGGGCTTACCCACGCCGCTCGGGGGAACAGCGTTGGCGGGCACCGGCTCTTCGAGCGCGGTGCGGCCCGACTCGAGGAGTACGGTTCCGGCGAAGGGCCGACCTACGGGCTCGACTTGTCCGCCGTTGTGAGTTGCGCGCGTGATCGGATGCGCACCGGCCGCTGACTATACCGGCGACATCGCGGCCGAGAATTACCGGGTAGTTGTGCGGCACCAGCGAGGCGAGCAGCCCGGCGGCGGGGACCTGAAGGCCGAGCCCTACGTCAGGGTCAGGTGAGGCGGGTGTCCCCGATGCCTCCTATAACCAAGGTAGGTCTGTCAGTCCTAGGAAAAGCAGGGCGGGCCTAACGTGCTGACATGGACCCATAACGTGCGTAGCGTCGTCCTCAGCGGCTGGAACGGGCGGGTAAAGCCGCAGGGTGCCATTTGATCCGCTGCGAATGAGCTGCCGCGAGGGGGTTTTCGAGCCCCGGACAGGGCATTATGCGGCCTGGTTTGGTGCCCTTAAATGACAGGAAGATGACTATGGATTACCCGCTGCTTGCTTACACCCTCATAAATGACCTGAATCAGGAGAGTCGCAGTGCGTTGCCGGATGCGCCGGTAGTGCCAGCGCGGCGCACCGGCCGCGCACGCACAAGGCTGTCTGCCCTGCACACAGGCAGCAGGGTTGTCCCGATGCGCTGGGACTTAGAGCGCTGGCGGCAGGCCAGATCGGACTGCCGAGTAATACCATCTGAAGGAGTAACTCCATGAGAATTGCAGTGACCGGCGGAAGCGGAAAATTGGGGCGATATGTGGTCCGCAGGCTGACCGGCGATGGCCACCAGGTGTTGAACCTTGATCGTGCGGGGGAGCGGGGCCACGGGTTGGCGATCGTGGATCTGCGCAACTATGGCGAGGTCCTTGACGTGTTTCTGGGTCTCGATGACCGGCACTCGGGCTTTGACGCGGTCGTCCATCTCGGTGCTGTTCCGGCGCCCGGCATCATGCCGGATGCCGCCACGTTCGAGAACAACATGCTCTCCACGTACAACGTCTTCCAGGCGTGCCGGCGGGCTGGGATCAAGAAGGTGGTTTACGCCTCCAGCGAGACGGTGCTGGGACTGCCGTTCGACGTCGATCCGCCTTACATCCCGGTGGATGAGGAGTATCCGGCCAGGCCCGAAAGCACCTACTCCCTGGTGAAGCACCTTGAGGAGCAGATGGCGATCCAGTTGACGCGCTGGGATCCGGAGTTGAGTATCACGGGCCTGCGGTTCTCGAACGTGATGGATCCTGAGGACTATGAACGGTTCCCGTCGTTCGATGCCGACGCCGCGCTGCGCAAGTGGAACCTCTGGGGCTATATTGACGGGCGCGACGGCGCGCAGGCTGTGGCGCGTGCGCTGGAAAACGGGCAGCCCGGATTCGAGGCTTTCATCGTCGCGAACGCGGACACCGTGATGACGCGTTCCAGC
>NZ_PZKO01000041.1:0-34588 GCF_014926485.1 Pseudarthrobacter sp. AB1 | reverse complement strand
AGGATGTCCTGGATCCGGGGGACGTAGGTGCCGCGGCACTGCCGGATACAGAAGAGTATGAGCTGATCCTCGAGGAACTGCGCAACGCCAAGACCGATCACGCCGTTTCGCGGCGCCGGAACCACACGCACACCCTTGACAAAGTGACCTTCGGAATCACCGGCGTCGCGGCTGTCGCCTTTGTGGTTTGGGGCTTCGTCGGAAAGGATAACCTCGCCGCGACCTCCACCGGGGCCCTTAACTGGGTCATGGAGTACACCGGGTGGCTTTTCATGATCACGGCTTCGATCTTTGTGATCTTTGTCCTGTGGCTTGCCCTCGGCAAGTTCGGCAACATCCCGCTGGGCAAGGACGGCGAGAAACCGGAATTCCGGACCGTCTCCTGGATCGCGATGCTCTTTGCCGCCGGCATGGGCATCGGACTGATGTTCTACGGCGTGGCCGAACCCCTCTACCACTACATCTCCCCACCACCGGGGACGGTAGACGGCAGGACCCCCGAGGCCATCCAAACGGCTATGGCAACCTCGATCTTCCACTGGGCACTGCACCCCTGGGCGATGTACGCAGTAGTGGGCATCGCCATGGCCTACGGAAGCTTCCGGCTGGGCCGCAGGCAGCTCATCTCCGCAGCCTTCACCTCGCTCTTCGGCATCAAGAGGGTCGAAGGACCGATCGGAAAATTCATCAACATCCTGGCCATCTTGGCCACCCTCTTCGGAACTGCGGCCTCACTGGGCCTAGGCGCAATGCAAATCGGCAACGGCCTGAGCTCCAACGGCTGGCTTGGAGAAATCGGCACCCCGGTACTCGTGGTGATCATCGCCATCCTGACATGCGGCTTCGTCGCCTCCGCCGTTTCGGGCATCAGCCGCGGCATCCAATGGCTCTCGAACATCAACATGATCCTGGCCGCCACCCTGGCCCTGATCGTCTTCGTCGCCGGCCCCACCCTGTTCATCCTCAACCTGATCCCTTCCGCCGTCGGTGACTACACCCGCGACCTCGCGGAAATGTCCTCCCGCACCGAAGCCGTCGGGGACGAAGCCCTGCGCAGCTGGATGTCCAGCTGGACCATCTTCTACTGGGCCTGGTGGATCTCCTGGACGCCCTTCGTAGGACTGTTCATCGCCCGCATCAGCCGCGGCCGCACCATCCGCCAGTTCGTCACCGGCGTACTNNTGGTCCCCAGCGTCGTCACCGTCATCTGGTTCAGCATCTTCGGCGGNGCAGCTTTCGACATCCAGCGCGAGGCCGACAAGGCAGGCACGCCAGGCCTGGTCACCATGGTGGACGGAGCCCCGTCCATTAGCTTCGACGGAGCACTCTTCGATGTGATCAAGAACCTGAACATGCCGGCCTGGGCAATCACAGCCGTCATAGTGCTGGCCATGGTCCTCATTGCAAACTTCTTCGTCACCAGCGCCGACTCGGCCTCTATCGTGATCGCTTCGTTGAGCTCCAACGGCTCCAACGACCCACCCCGACGCCTGATCATCTTCTGGGGCCTGCTCACCGGCGCGGTAGCTTCCGTCATGCTCCTGGCCGGAGGTAATGAACCCTCCGCGGCACTATCAGGACTTCAACGCATCACTATCGTGGCGGCCCTGCCCTTCGTAATCGTTATGTTGTTGCTCTGCTTCGCCCTCACCAAGGACCTCCGCCGTGATCCTCTGGCATTGCGCGCACGATTGGCCACTAACGTGATGGAACGTGCGATCCGGACCGGCGTGGAACAACACGGCCGCGTTCAATTCGACCTCGTCACGACGCATGACTGCGACGAAACCTGCCCCGACCCGGACTCGCACCAAGGCGGCACCCACACAGGCAGCATCCCCACCGTCCAGCCCCACCAAACGGGACCCGGACAATAAATAGCTACCCACCCTAAGCACCAACCCCGCCCAGGCGGCACGCGGCATGTTCCGGCCCGTGCCGCCCAGGCACACCCACCCCCCACGCAGCGGTCTATCGTTTCGGGCTCGGACGGAGGGTGCCTCGAGCTGAAGCCCCGGAACCCTGCGTGGTCACCTGCAACTGGACGCGCTGGTCACCAAGGACAGCCATCGACCGCCCCGGAATGAAAAAACTCCTCGGGTACACCGAGGAGGACGAGGCCGAGCTCGTTCAGTTGGGCACAAGTGGTCAGGTCAGGTCGTCGAAAGTAGCGTCTGACGCGTCAAGGTCGTCCTGATTGGGGACCTGGGAAACCCCGTCAATGAGCGGCCCTGTGCGCTACCACACACGCGCGACGACATCCTCAAGTGCAATGGGATGGTCGACCTGGCGCGGGCAACCGTTGCGACTCCCAGAGGCTACCTGGAATCGCAGGCGGCAAATGAATGTGTCAGTCACGGCTGTGGGCTTGAGCTGCTGCATGGGCTAAACGGCGGCCCACGTCGATTGGGGACCGAGGGGAACCGCGGAGGAAGCCGGCCAGGGCCCCGCTGTAGGCCAGAAGCACTTCATTGGCCAAGTCCTGGGCGCACGCCCCGGCAAGCGGGCGGGACAGGTGCAGAAGGCGGTCGGAGAGCAGGGCGGTGTCACCAGCCAGGACGTCGCTAATTTCGTCCCCGGCCTGGGGGAGCTCGCTGGCGGCGGCCAAGAAAGCGCACCACCGTGACGGGTGACGATGGGCGTCCCGGTAGGAGGTTAGAGCGTCGAAGACCGCGAGCAACCGATCCAGGTCATTGTCGGCCGCAACGATGTGCTGGTCCCAGACGCTCTGCCAGTCCGCCAGCCGGACCCGCAGCACTTCGGCAACCAGGGCATCCTTGCTGCCGAAGTGCGTGTACAGGGTGGCCGCCGAGACCTCCGCCTGACGCAGCAGCTCATCGACGGGCGTGTCCCGCACACCGCGTTCGAACAGTACCTGATCGGCCGCCTCGAGCAGCCGGGTGCGCGCAGGAGTTCGCTGGCCTGTGGTCATCACACCAGTGTAGGGAACCCGCATACAGAACGTAAGTTCTGCTGTAGCATAACGACCGTTACAGCGCTCTCGGGGAGATGCGATGCGACCTACGGGCTGGCGCTCGTCGGCGGGCAGGAGCGCCAGGCTACTGCGCCAAATTGAGGAGGAGTTTATGAAGCTTTCAGAGGGTGGTCGAATCGGCCTGGCCGGAGCAGCGGTAGTTGGAGTCGCCTTCGGCATGGCCCGCTACGCCTACGGTCTGACGCTGCCGAACATCCGGGAAGATCTGGGTCTGTCCGAGCTGGTGCTCGGCATCATCGCCAGCACAACGTTCGCGGGATACTTGGCTGGATTGCTGTTGGCAGGGCCACTAGCTGCCCGGCACGGTTCGCGTGCTCCGACGACCGTGGGCGGAGCCAGCGGCGTTCTGGGCGCGGTGATCGTGGCCTTTGCGCAGTCTCCGGGACTGCTCGCCGCCGGTGTCGTCCTGGCCGGCAGCGCCGGCGGCTGGGTCTGGGCGCCCTACTCGGACATCGTGACCCGTGCGGTGCCCTTGCGGCAGCAGCCCAGAGCGTTGGCGATCATCACCACCGGCACCAGCGGCGGACTGGTGCTGCTGGGCGGGCTGGCCGTCCTGGCGGTACTGGGCTCCTGGCGACTGATCTGGGTCGGCATCGCCTTAGCCGCGGTAGCCGCCGCACTTGTGAACCTTCGCCTGGTGCCGAAAACCAGGCCAGCCCCGCGTGCGAACAACCAGTACGGTGCTTCCTCTTTGTTTGCAGCGCTGCGGGGCCCGGGTGCCTACTCGGTGGCCTACTTTGCGGCCGTCGTCATCTACTTCACCTACGCCGCCGATGCCCTAAACAGCGGCGCCCTCCCAGCGGGAGCCGTCCCGGCGCTCTACGCGGCCATTGGTCTCTGCGGCGTCGTAGGCGTGGCGACCGGAAACTTCGCACATCGAATGGGAAGTTCGCGGGTCGCTGGACTGAGCCTTGGAGCGGTCGGTGTAGCACTAGCGCTGCTTGGGTTGGCAAGCGATTCCCTGACCGCTACGGCGGTCTCGGCATGCATCTTCGGAGCAGGATACATGACAGGATCTGCGGTGCTCGCGATCTGGACCGCCGAACTGGTACCCGAGCGCGCAGGTGAGGCGTTCACGGCCTGCCTAATCGTGGGGGCACTCAGCTCGGTCGCAGCCCCGGCCCTGGCCGGTGCGATGATCCCCGGGTTGGGTCTGGGGCCGCTGCTGATCTTCGCCGCCGTGGCGTCACTGCTCAGCGGGATAGCGCTGGTGTTGCGCGGATCCCCGCAAAGGGCCGCCGTTGGTGAACCCAGACTGTGAACACACGAACACTGCCCCCGTCCCTGATTCGCACCCCCTGCGTTGTGTGATGGGCCAGAAATAACAGCGGTGAGACACGACGGGTTGGCGCCCGCGTCGTTAGGCAGCCAGTGACTGTGCCACCGGAACCGGCGTGTAGGTGGTGCCGTCACGGAGCATGGCCCAGAGGACGTTCAGGCGGCGCCGGGCTAGGGAGAGCACGGCCTGGATGTGAGTTTCCTTCGGCGCGTTTTCGGTCGTAGTAGGTTCGAGAGGCGGGGCAGCTTTTCAGCACCGAAGGCGCGGAAAGAAAGAAGACGCGCAGGAGCCTACGGTCGTAGCGCCGGGGCCGGTGGTGGTTGCCGGTGATCCTGCCGGAGTCTCTGGGTGCGGGGGTCGAGCGGGACCGCCGCCAGCGGGACGGAGCACCAGCCGAACGCAGTGAAGAACGACGACGACACGCGGCTACCGGCGAAGCGTCCGGAACAGTTCTGGGAACGGTCCGGATCATCGCTTCCGTCAGTGAACCCTTCTGTTCATACTGCCGGCGGACCCGCGGACCGCACGCGTGGCGCTGGTCGCGTCCTGGTTGCGGCCAGAAGTTGCCGAGCGGGGCATGCGCACAAGCCTCGTCGCCAGGTGCAGCGCAGCGAGCCTGCCCGTTCCGCGGGGGTCGCCGCCGCAGAGGGAGAAGATCCGCTGCAGTCGCTGGTGCATGGACTGCCGCTCCAGGTGCAGCTCGCGGGCAGCCTGGGCCGTGTTGCAGCCGGAATCCAGCCAGACCCGCAGCGTCTCCACCAGCGCGGAGTTTCGTTGGGAATCGTGGACAAGGATGGCACCGAGCTGCTGGCCGATAAATTCCGTGGCCTGGGCCTCATCCAAGGAATGGAACGCAAGCCGCTCCACTGCGAAGGCTTCGGCGTCAAGGACCGCTCCGGACTGTCCTGACCCGGCCCTGAGCGGTCCCGCGCCCGTCCCGAGGTCAAGGGTCAGCCGGGCTTCCGTTAGGGACCATGGTGCGGCGGAAATTCCATGGGCCACCGGTCCGACCGCGCTGACTGTCCCCTCCGGCAATGCAAGCGACTGCAGTCCGGCCACAATTGCGTCCCGGTCTTCCTGCATCCTGGCGGGGCGGAGGACGGCCAGCGCCAAGAGTTCCGCGTTGTCCGCGTAGCTTGCGCCGTGATGCCCCACCCGCTCCAGCAGTTGCTCCACAGCCATCCTGGGTTGCCTTGAGCCAGGAGACCGGACCACAACGGCCACCAGTTGCGCGGACAACGGGATCCCCGCAGCCGGGGCGAGCTGCTGGAGCCGCCAGTTTTGCGTTCCTGAATCGACGGCGCGGATCAGCGCCGCACCCGCCATCTCCTTCAAGCCAGGGGGCATGCGCTGCAGCAGGGCCAACGCCAGTATGTCCACCGAGCGGTTCCCGGCGATTCTCGTCAGGTTCACATCTGCCCCGGGAAGGGCATGAAGGGTGAGGCGGGCCGAAGGGATGCCACGCACGGACACGTCAACCTGGATGTTTCGTGCCCGATCCGGCGAAGACTCGATGGACGCTGTGAGGTCCGGCTCCTCGGCATGGCCTGCCGGCAGTGCACTAGCTAACGGGGCGCCAGAGGTGGACGTCAGGACAACTTCCGCGCCGGTAGCGTCCGCCAGGACGGCCAGGATCCGGTCAAGACTGCCGCCATGGGCAAGCTCCACCGCCATGGCATGGCTGGCCCGGTCAGCCTGCTGCAGGTGAGCAGCTGACTCGCTCACAAGCAGTGAGTTGATGGCTTCCATGACGCCGACAAAGGGCACCACCTTTCGAAGCTCTATCAAGGGAAGACCAGCGGCTTCAGCTGCCGCCACCATCGAGGACGGAATCGACGGCAGCACGGTACCCGTCTCGATGGCCAGCGCAGCCACGCCACGCTCCGCCAGCTCCCGGATGTAGCCAACACGCCGTTCGTCAGTTGCGGAGGTGAGCGCCTGTCCGCCGGTGAGCAACAGTTCACCGCCGCCAAGCAGCGGCGCAATGTCCAAGACCTCACTGGAGTGAATCCAGCGCAGCTGCGTCTGGGCCGCGATGGCCGCCGCTGCCCGGATCACAGGATCCGCCGGGGTCACGGTGGAGTGTTTCAAGACATCCTGCAGGCGTATAGACATGACACTCCGTCGCGTAATCTAATGATCTTCGCGACACATTGTATATGGTCTATGTGGCGTGGCCCACATAACCTTGAGGAATCCACATCCCCTCAACGGAGGCCCCAATGCAGCAATCCACCTCAACCGCTGGAGCCGGACACCAATCTGCGCCTGAAGATTACGAAGCCTGGCTTCAGCCCATTCCCGAGTCCCAGCGCACGCACAAAGTTTCCGGTCAGTTCTGGATCTGGGCCGGCGCAAATCTTGCACCCATCAACTGGGTGCTCGGTGCACTCGGCATTCATCTCGGCCTCGGCTTTGCCGACACAGTCACCGTCCTGGTTTTGGGGAACCTGATCGGCATGCTGCTGTTCGGCTGCTTCGTCCTGCTTGGCCAGAAGACCGGCGCCACCGGCATGGTCCTGGCCCGGGCAGCCTTCGGCCGCCGCGGCAACTACCTGCCGGCCGCCATCCAGGCTCTCCTGGTGATCGGCTGGTGCGCAGTCAACACGTGGATCATCCTGGATCTGGTGATGGCCCTCTTCGGCACACTTGGCTGGGTTGACCCCACCGCCCACAACTACGCCTGGAAGATCGGCATTGCCACCGCCATCATGGCCGCGCAGGTAGCCATCGCCTGGTTCGGCTACAAAGCCATCGCGGCCTTCGAAAAGTGGACGGTCCCGCCCACCATCATCATCCTGGCCGTGATGTCCGCCGTGGCCTGGTTCGGCATGAAAATCGACTGGGGTTACGCCGGCCCTGCCGGTCAGATCCTGGAAGGATCCGAGCGCATCGCCGCCATGAGCGCCGTGATGACAGCCATCGGCATCGGCTGGGGCATCACCTGGTTTACCTACGCCGCCGACTACTCCCGGTTTGTGAGCACCGAAGTCCCCAAGCGGAAGGTGTACCTGGCATCAGTTCTGGGCCAATTCATTCCCGTGGTGTGGCTGGGAATCCTCGGCGCCAGCCTGGCCACCAACAGCGGTGAAATCGACCCGGGCAAGCTCATCGTCCAGAACTTCGGCGTCCTCGCACTGCCGGTGCTGCTGATGGTGCTGCACGGCCCCATCGCCACCAACATCCTGAACATCTACACCTTCTCGGTCGCAACCCAGTCGTTGGACATCACTATCAGCCGGCGCAAGCTCAACCTGTTCGTCGGAGTTTTCTCCCTGGCCGCCGTCGTCTTCTTCATCTTCCAGGAAGATTTCGCCGCCGTCCTGGACGCATGGCTCATCGGGCTGGTTGCCTGGGTAGCGGCCTGGGGCGGAGTAATGCTGGTCCACTACTTCTGGCTCGAGAAGCGTTGGCCGGGCAACCCGGACAGGCTCTTCGACGCCGTCGGAACCAAGCGCCTTCCCGGCGTCAACTGGGCTGGCGTCGCCTCACTCCTGATCGGCATCTTCGCCACCTGGCTGTTTATGTACGGACTCGTACCGGCGATGCAGGGCCCCATTGCTGTGGCCTTGGGCGGCTGGGACCTCTCCTGGCTCGCAGGCGGCCTTGCGAGCGCCGGCACCTACGCCATCCTTGGCCCGAGGTTCCACCGCAGGTACCTTGACTCCGCCCTCCCGGCTGCCATCGTGCTTCAGGCGACTGCCGACCTGGGCTTCGCCACCCGGCCCAGCGCACCTGCCGAACTCTGAAACATTGACACTCTGCCGGACCTGAAACTCTAGGAACAAGACATGACCTTTGAAGCATTCGCGGATTCCTCCCATCCCATCACCTGGCCTGAGGGTAAGCGGGCAGCAGCTTCGTTCACGTTCGACGTCGACGCCGAGTCGTGCACCATCGCCCACGATCCGAAGAGCACGCGCCGGATGTCCCTGATGACCCACCAGTCCTACGGGCCCAAAGTGGCGGTACCGCGCCTGCTGCAAATTCTCCAGCGGCAGGACATCCGGGCCACCTTCTTCGTTCCCGGCTTCACGGCAGACTGTTACCCGGACACGGTCCGGCGCATCGTGGACGCCGGGCACGAGGTGGCCCACCACGGTTACCTGCACGAACCCATGCAGGGGATCGACGCCGGGACCGAGGCACGCTACATCGACCGCGGGCTGGAAGCTCTCGCCAAGGTCGGCGTGGAGCCGGTAGGTTACCGGGCGCCGTGGTGGGAACTGAATTGGCATTCCCCGGCGCTCCTGGCGGACCGCGGCTTCCTCTATGATTCGAGCCTGCTCGACGGCGACGCACCCTACCGCGTCAGCGTCGCCCCCGGCGACAATCGGGACATCGTGGAGATCCCGGTCGACTGGACCCTTGACGACTGGGAACAGTACGCGTTCTATCCTGGCGTCACCGGCAGCGGAGTCATCGAAAGCCCGGCCAAGGTCCTGGAAATGTGGACCCTGGAGGCGGAGGCACACCATGCCCAAGGCAGTTGCTTTGTCTTGACCAACCACCCGTTCATTTCGGGTCGGCCGTCCAAGGCAGTGGCCCTGGAACAGCTGATTGACCGCGTGAAATCGATGGACGGCATGTGGGTGACCACCATGGAGGAGATCGCCGAGCACACCCGCAGGACGGTCGAGGAGGTCCACAGCCACGCCCGGATCGAGGTCCAGTCCTTCCCGGACACCGGAGCCAGGTTCACCGCGGCCGCCGTTCACCTGTCGCCGTCGGCGTTTTCCGCGGTTCCTCGTTGACGTCAGCCGGTCACAGTGGGTGTCCATCCGAAGCGACCACGCGCTCCACGTCCGCTACCTCCGGATAGGCCGCCTGCGTTCCCTTGCGGGTGGTGGCCAGCGCGGCGGCAACCGAGGCGAAGGCGGCGGCGTCAGCCAGCGGCGCGCCGGCCGCCAGTCGGGCTGCCACGGCACCCGTGAAGGCGTCGCCCGCGCCGGTTGTGTCCACAGCCTTGACCTTGGTGGGCGCCACCCGGACCAGTTGTTGCCCGTGAGGCGCCAGCGAATCCAGCACCATTGAACCGTGGGCCCCCAGCGTGACCAGGACACGTTGGAGTCCCCGTTCGGCAAAGTGCCGCCTGACCGCTTCCCAATCGCTGGCATCCGCGTCGTGGCCGGGGATCGCGGCGGAGCCAAGGAACAGCGACGCCTCGTGGGCGTTGACCAGCAGGATGTCGGTCAGGTCCGCCAGCTGCTGCGGGATCTGCGCGTAAGGCGAGAGGTTCAGCAGAACTGTGGCGCCGGCGTCGCGCCCTGCCCGGGCAGCGGACTCCACCGTGTCAAGGCGGACCTCAAGGCAGAGACAGACCACCGCGGCGCCGTCGAACGATTCCGCCGCGGCGGCCACGTCCGCTGGCGAGAGGGTGCCGTTGGCGCCGGCGGAGATGATGATGTTGTTCTCGCCGTTGGAATCCACGGCGATGACGGCGACGCCCGTGGCCTCAGTTGACGAGGTCCGCACGCCGGACACGTCAACCCCGGCGCCGGCGGCCGATGACAGGAGCATGTGGCCATTGGCGTCCACACCGACGGCACCCACCAGGCTGACGTCCCCGCCCAGGAGGCTGGCGGCGACGGCCTGGTTGGCGCTCTTGCCACCCGGGTTCACGGCGAATCCGTTGCCGTGCACCGTTTCACCGGGCAGCGGCAGCCGCTCGCAGTAGATCGTCAGGTCCGCGTTCAGGGAACCGACGACGACGATCCTGGTTTGGGAGCCGGCCGTTGCGGAACTCATTCGGCCACCTCAGCCTCGACGGGCTTGGGGATGAGGAGCGACGCGGCAAACGCCGCGACGGTAATGACCAGGCCGGTGACCACAACGGTCGTGTACGACGCCGCGGCATCGCCGAGGGCCGAGGTGGCCACCAGCACGGCAGGCAGCACCAGGAAGCTCAGGCCGGCACCCAGGTTGAAGGCGCCCGCGTTCATGCCGGGCAGGAAGCCGGGGTTTCCGGCGGGTGAGAGGACAACTCCCAGTCCGTTCAGCATGATGTTGACCGTACCGGCGTACATGATGCCCAGCAAGACGGTTCCGGCGATCATCATGGGCAGGCTGCTGAGGCCGAAGAACGCGATGATGGCCAGGGCGGCAATGCTGCCGAGCATGCCGATGCGCAGGACCTTGGTGTAGCCGAGAATGGGCGCGAGCCGGCCGCTGATGGGGCCCACCAGCCAGCCGAGCAGGGCGTACGGGGTGAGGATGATGAGCGACATTTCGGTGGGGCCGATGCCGAATCCCGGGTCAGCGGCCTGCACATACGCCGGCACAATTCCGTTGATGACGGCGAAAATACCGGTCATGGTCAGCGTGGTGGTCAGCAGCGGCGCCCAGGTGGAGCGCTGGCGCAGATGGACGGTTTCCACCATGGGCTGTTTGGCCCGCTTTTCCACGGTCCAGAAGCAGAAGAACGCGACGGCGGCAACCACCACGAGCCCGATGGACAGCAGGAGGGTGCCGGGGGCGAAGGCGCCCACCAGCTTGGAGCCCTCGTTGAGGGCGGTGAGCAGCGCACCCACGGCGACGACGATGAAGAACACGCCCAGCCAGTCCATGGAGGTGCCGGCGGCGGGCTTGCTTTCGCCGGCGAGGAAGGCAATCAGGGCGGTGGCGACGACGGCCAGGACCACCATGAGCCAGAAGATGCTGCGGAACCCGAAGTGCTCGGCGAAGTAGCCGCCCACAAACGAGTCCACACCTGCCACGCCGCCGTTGACCGCGGTGATGAGGCCCATAAGCGTCCCGTATTTGCGCGGGTTGCTGACTGCGGAGCGCAGCATGATCAGGCACAACGGCACGGTGGGGCCACTGACGCCCTGGATGATGCGGCCCACAAAGAGCCAGGTGACGTCCGGGGCCATGGCCGCAATGACGGACCCGACGGCCATCAGGAGCATCATGCCGATCAGGATCTTCTTGCGGCCGATGATGTCGCTCAGGCGGGGCAGGAAGAGGGAGAACAGGGCGGCTGCGGTGAAGAACCAGGTCTGGGAGAGGCCGATCACGGCCTGATCGGTGTTCAGTTCCTTGCCCATGGTGACCAGGGCAGGGCTGAGCATGGAGGCATTGAGCTGGAACGCAACGCACGCGGCCAGCAGGGCGACCATCAGGGCGGTGACGTTGCCCCGGCTGGTCTGTGCCTCGGTGAGGGTGGCACTCATCTACTTACCTCCCGTGGCTGCTGCACGGCCGGCTGTTTCAAGAACGGCCGGTTCGCCGATGCGCACCAGGGCATCCGTGACGAGGTCCCAGAAACGGGCGTGGTCCAGGTCAACGGCCACGGACGTGGTGCAGTCGTCCGGCGCGGGTGCCCGGAAGTCGGCCACGGTCATGCCAAGGGTCAGCGTGCCCTGGAGCTCGATGTCCACCGGAACCTTGCGGGTGGTGACGATGCTGGGATCGATCACGTAGGCCACGGCGCACGGATCGTGGACGGGCGGGAAGTCAAAGCCCTGGGCGTCCTTGTAGGTCTGGGTGAAGAACGCCATCAGTTCCATCACGAACTTGGCGGGTCCGGTGCCCACGGCGGCGATCTTCTCGACGACGTCCGGGGTGGCGAGGGCCTGGTGAGTGAGGTCCAGGCCCACCATCACCACCGGCCACTTCTCGTTGAACACGATGTGGGCGGCCTCGGGGTCGATGATGATGTTGAATTCGGCCACGGCGCTCCAGTTGCCCACGTGGTAGCCGCCGCCCATCAGGACAACTTCCTTGACGCGTTCCACAATGCGCGGTTCCTTGCGGGCGGCCAGCGCGATGTTGGTGAGGCCGCCGGTGGGAACAAGCGTGACCGTACCGGCTTCGTGGGCCATCACGGTTTCAATGATGAGGTCGACGGCGTGGCGCGGGTCCAGTTCGATGGTGGACTCGGGCTGCGCGGGGCCGTCCATGCCCGTCTCGCCGTGGATGGACGGCGCGGTTTCGATGGTGCGGACCAGGGGCCGGCCGCAACCGGCGGCAAAAGGCACTCCGGTGATACCGGCGATGGTCCCGACTGCGAGCGCGTTCCGGGTGACCTTTTCGAGCGTCTGGTTACCCACGACGGTGGTGACTGCCAGAAGCTCAATGTCAGGGTTGCCGTGCGCAAGCAGGATAGCCACGGCGTCGTCATGCCCCGGGTCACAGTCAAGAATGATCTTCTTACGGGCGGGTTTTATCGGTTTGGATTCCACGTTAAATCTCCACGTCATTGGGGCCTGCCGAGGCAGTGGCCGAAAGTATTCAGTGTGATCATGGCACCCGTCCGGGCCGCGCGTCAAGCGCTTGACGTTCGCGCAGGTCAAGCGCTTAACGTAGTGGTGGGTGGCTTCGCTTCACCGGCCTACTACGATCGAGGTATGGAATCCGCGGAGCAGGTGCAGCCATCCGTCCGCCCGCGGCGGATCACGGCGGCCATGGTCGCGGCCCGCGCCGGCGTCTCGACGGCGACGGTTTCCCTGGTGGCCAACGGCAAGACTGCCGGCCGCGTCTCCGAGGACAACATCGCCAGGGTGCGGGAGGCCATTTCCGAGCTCGGCTACGTCGTGGACAGCCTGGGCAGCTCGCTGGCCAAAGGCGTCAGCTCCATGGTTTTACTCGTGGCCCCGGACATCTCCAACCCGTTTTTCGCCAAGGTGATCGCCGGTGTCCGGGAGTCGCTCGGGGCTGATTACCAGCTGCTGCTGTCCGTTACCGATGCCGGGGAGTTCCCGCAGGCGGACGACGTCCGGAAGCTGATGGCGCTCCGGCCGGCCGGGCTTCTGGTTGACGCTCCCAACGCCGAATTCCTGGAAGAACTGTCCGCCGCCGGCCCCGTAGTCCTGTTGGACGCGCCGGGGCTTGAGGCCTACGCCCCGTCCGTTAATCTGGACGTTGCGCACGGCGCGCGCCAGCTGGCCGCGCATTTGGCGGATGTTGGACACCTCCGGGTGGCCTACGTGGACAGCGTGACAGGCACGGCCACATTCGAGGTCAGACGCCGCGCCTTCCTGGCCGCGGCCAACGCACACGGAATGTCGGTGCCCGCTGACGGCATCATCAGGACCACCATAGACGTCGGCGCGTCCGCCGCCGCATTCGCCGCAGCCTGGCCGGCGTGGCAGCATTCCGGGGTGACCGCCGTCGTCTGTTGCACAGACACCCACGCCTACGGGGTGCTGCAGGAAGCACGCGTGGCAGGCGTGCAGATCCCGGCCCAGCTGGCCATCGCCGGCTTCGATGATCTGCCGTATTCCGCGACGAGTAATCCCAGCCTGACCAGCGTCCACCTGCCGGCAACCTCGCTGGGGCTGCAGGCAGGTGGGCAGCTGCGACGGCTCATGGAAGGCCACCGGTTGGAGCAGCCGCAGCTGACGCTGGAAAGCTCCCTGGTGGTCCGCAACTCCACTTCGGCATAACACTGCGCCAGGCATGACAAGCCGCTGTCACACGCCCGCCGTAAGCTGTGTGCATGCCGAGTAACTGGGACAGCCTGGACATCAGCCTGCGTGAATCCGTACAGGAGAACGTGGAGATCTACGAGCGCGTCCGCCCTGCCCTGAAGCTGGTCACCAAGGACGTTCTCCACATCCTCCGCGACATGTTGAAGGACACCGAGGTCACACCGCTGTTTGTCACGGGGCGCACCAAGTCGGTGGAATCGTTCCGGGAGAAGATTTCCCGGATTGAGGAACCGCTGGAACCCGGCGGCCCCCCGGTGTTGAAATTCCCGGACCCGTTCCGCACCCTCAACGACATGGTCGGCGTGCGCGTCATCACCAAACTGCCCACCGAGAATGCCTTGGTGGCCAACATCATCAAGCGCCAGCGGCAGGTATTCGACTGCCGCGGCGACCGCGAGAAGGACATCGGTTCCATCGAGTCCGGCACCTACGGCTATTCCAGCCGCCACCTCATCTTGCGCACAATCCAGAACGAGGCCGTCAAGAATTACCAGCAAGCCGTCAACCCGGAGATTCCGGCCAACGGCAGCTACTTCTTCGAATGCCAGATCCGCACCGTCTTCGCCCACGCCTGGAGCGAGATCGAGCACGACATCCGCTTCAAGGCCGAGGACCCCCGCGCCTGGACCCCACATTTCGACCGGCAGTTCACCGCCACCGCCGCCATGCTGGAAACCGTGGAAAGCGCCTTTGCGGACCTGCACGAACGCTACGAGGAAGTCCGCAGCTACTGGGATGTCGAGGGTGAGGGGGCCGCGCAGCTCACTCCCAACCGGATCCGTGACGTCTGGCGCACGCTGCTGCCGCACGTGGACCGCAAAGTCGATGATGACTGGGGCTGGGCCGCCGAGCTCATGGCCGCCCACGGACTCAACCAGACCGTCCAGCTCGCCGGCCTGCTCAGCGCCCAGCGGATCACCGAGGTCCGCAAGGCGCTGGACCACCGCTACTCCCCCGGCCCGGACCGCCTGCTGGATGACCTCCTGCTCTGGCAGTACGGCACCAAACACATTGACCTCACCGCAGAGACGCCCGACGCCGTCCCGCACCCGCGGCGCGACAGCCTCCTGCGGCGGCTCAAACAGATCGAGCGCTACCGCCAGACCAAGTCCAAGTAGGTCAATCGCGGAGCCGCAGGATTATTGGGCACCCGTGACATTCAACTACCCTTGACTCAAGGTGGAGGCTGTTGTAAACGGATCTCCGATGCTCCCGGTTCCAGCCCAGCGGCAAGATCCGGCACCTGTTTTTGCCCCTCTCTGACAAGGATTCCGCCATTTCCACGGACGCATTCTTCGCCACGCTCACACGGATCCGCAACGTCATCCTGCCTGCGGCCGCACGGTCCTGGCTGAACACGCCGCGGGGGCTCCTCACCGGCTTCATCCTGGTGCACCTGGGCTTCCTGATCTTCGCTGCGCTGCTGTCCCTGCGCGGCGAAGCCTTCAGCGACACCTTCATTTACCGCGACTGGGCCCGGGCGGGTTTCGACGAAGCGAACCTCAGCGGAGGCCCCAGCCCGTGGGTGTACCCCATCCTCGCGCTGATCCCCATGGCGCTGGCAGGCCTTGCCGGTCCCGGACCCTTCTTCTTCCTCTGGGTGCTGATGACCACCATCCTCAACGGCTGGGGCCTGGCCAAGCTCACTGACCGCGGCCGCAACCAGAACGCCATCCCCGCGGGCTGGTGGTGGCTGATCTTCACGCTGCTGATGGGCTGGCTCGGCTTCGCACGCGTGGACGGCCTCACAGCACCGATCGTCCTGGTGGCCCTGGCCTACGGCGTGGGCCGGCCGTTCATCGCCTCGATACTGCTCGCCACGGCCACCTGGGTGAAGGTCTGGCCGGCAGCAGTGATGCTGGCCCTCTTCGCCGTCGTCAAGAACCGCCTGCTGGTGGTGCTGGCCGGCGTGGCCACGTCAGCGGTGGTGGTGGCACTCGCCGCCACGATTGGCAGCGTGCCCAAGCTACTGAACTTCCTGACCCAGCAGGGTGACCGGGGCATGCAGCTTGAGGCAACGTTCACCACCCCGTGGCTGTGGCTGTCCGTGTTGAACATCGGCGATTCCCGGATGTACATGAACACCGATATCAACTCCATGCAGGTGGACGGCCCCGGCACCGCGGTGATGTCAGTGCTGATGCAGCCGCTCCTCATCCTTGCCGCGCTGCTCGTGGCAGGTCTGACCTTCTGGGCGCTGCACAACGGCAAGCTCAACGGCACCGGCAAGGCCGACGGCGGCGTGGACCGCACCGAGCTGCTGCTGGCCGGAGCACTCACCCTGGCCACCGCCTTTGTGGTGTTCAACAAGGTGGGCTCGCCCCAGTTCATGGTGTGGCTGGCCCCGGCCGTGGCGGTGGGCCTGGCGCACAGCTGGCGTGAGTGGCGGGTCCCCGCGGCCATGCTCATCGCCATCGCGGTGGCAACGTTCTTCATCTACCCTCTCTTCTACGATGCCCTCAGCCACAACAACCCAGTCATGGCCGGCGTGCTGACCATCCGCAACGTTCTCCTGGTTGTCCTGTTCCTGTGGTCGGTCCGGCGCCTGTACTCGTTGGGCAAGAAGACGTCCGCGTCCGTCCCCGCGCTCAAGGAGTCCTGAGATTTCCACGAAGTTCTTCGACCGGCTGGTCAGCGTCCGCAGCACCGTCCTGCCCGCGCGAGTGGTGGACTGGTTTACCCGTCCTTCCAGCGTCTGGTGGGGCTTTGCGGTCATCCACCTGTATTTCCTGGGCTGGATGGCGTCGTTCTTCCTCAACGGCGATACGTTCAGCGACACCGAGCAGTACCGTCAGTGGGCCACGGACGGCTACAACCCGGACAGTCTTGACGGCAAGATCAGTCCCTGGGTGTACCCGGTGCTGGCGCAGATCCCGATCTTCCTCGCGAATATTGCCGGACCCAGCCTGTACCTCCTGTGCTGGTTCCTGATCATCACAGCCCTCAACGCCGTCGGACTTGCTTTCCTGACCCGCGGACCGCGGAAGGTGAAGGGCATAGCCCCGGCCTGGTGGTGGCTGTTTTTCACCGTCTTTATGGGTTACCTCAGCTTCGCCCGGGTGGAGGGCATCACGGCCCCCATCGTGCTGATTGCCCTGCTGTACGCGGCCGTACGCCCCGTGGTGGCGGGGATCCTGCTGAGCATCGCCACCTGGCTCAAGGTGTGGCCGGCAGCGGTACTTGTGCCGATCGTTATTGCCAGCCGTAAGCGGATCCAGGTGCTGGCCTCCGGGGTGGCGGTCACCGCCGTCGTGGGCCTGGGCACGTACCTGTCCGGCGGCCTGACGCACATCATGGACTTCCTGACCAACCAGGGCGAGCGTGGCATGCAGCTTGAAGCCACGTTTTCCACGCCGTGGGTGTGGCTCAGTGTCTTCAACATTGCCGGGTCCAAGATGGCGGACAACACGGCCATCAACTCCACCGAGGTCTACGGGCCCGGCGCCGACGTGGCCGCGTTCCTGATGCAGCCGCTGCTGATCCTCGCCGCCATGGTGGCGGCCGTCCTGCTGGTCCGGGCACTGAACCGCGGCGCCGAGCGGGAGGAGCTCTTCCTCGAGGGCGCGCTGATGATGACCACCGCGTTCATCGTGTTCAACAAGGTGGGTTCGCCACAGTTCATCATCTGGCTGGCCCCGGTGATCATCGCGGGCCTCACGCACGACTGGGAGCGGTGGAAGGTACCTGCTGCGCTGCTGATGGGAATCGCGATGACCACGTTTGTGATCTACCCGCTGTTCTACACGCCGCTCATCCACGCCCACCCGGTCATGGCTGCCATCCTGACAACACGCAATGTTCTCCTGGTGGTGCTGCTGTGGTGGTCGGTGAAGCGGACCGCGGAGCTTGGCCGCAAGTCACAGGCGGCCCCGCAGGCGCGGGCCGCCTGAGGTGACACTCCCCGTCGAGTTTCGGGGCAACATCGCCGTTTCCCGTGCCACAAAACAGAACCAAACCTTCCCCCGGGCGGCCGGAGGGGCCTACCCAAAAAGGTAGTTTGAACCATCCCGAATTGGCGTTTCGCCTGCCTGCAAAAGACTGCACGATGGATGTCAGGACCAGCTGTCCACATCCACCTGTAGTTCACAGCAGAAAGAAACAACACCATGAAGCTCCAAGTTGCTATCGACCTCCTGACCACCGAAGCCGCCCTCGAACTTGCCGGCCAGGTCGCCGAATTCGTTGACATCATCGAGCTCGGTACGCCGCTGATCAAAGCCGAAGGCCTCTCCGTCGTCACCGCGATCAAGAACGCCCACCCGGACAAGGTCGTCTTCGCTGACCTGAAGACCATGGACGCCGGCGAACTCGAAGCCGACATCGCCTTCAAGGCCGGCGCTGACCTGGTCACCGTGCTTGGTGCCGCCGACGACTCCACCATCGCCGGCGCCGTCAAGGCTGCCAAGGCCCACAACAAGGGCATCGTCGTTGACCTCATCGGCATCGCAGACAAGGTCACCCGTGCCAAGGAAGTCCGCGCCCTGGGTGCGACGTTCGTTGAGATGCACGCCGGCCTGGACGAGCAGGCAAAGCCCGGCTTCGACCTGACCGGGCTGCTCCGCGCCGGCGCAGAAGCCCGCGTTCCGTTCTCCGTCGCAGGCGGCGTGAAGCTGGCCACCATCGCAGACGTTCAGAAGGCCGGCGCCGATGTCGCCGTCGCCGGCGGCGCCATCTACGGCGCAGCCGACCCCGCACTGGCGGCCAAGCAACTCCGCGCCGCCATCAACTAACCACCACCCCTCGGAAAGACCGGCGGGTCTCCTGGACCATCTCAGGAGCTGAAGCTCATCCAGACCCGACCCTCATTGGAAAGGCAGCCCGATGCTACAAACTAAAGATTCTTGCCTTGATACGTGGATGGGCCAGGAGGCACTCGCCGAGGCCATGATTCCGGTGATTGGCCGGCTGTACCGCGAAAACAACGTGGTCACCACCATTCATGGCCGGACCCTGGTCAACAAGTCCACCATGGACATCCTCAAGGCGCACCGGTTCGCGCGCCGGATCAGTAAGGACGAATTGCGTCCGGAAGAGACCGCCCCGCTGCTGGAGACCTTGCTGCGGCTGGAGCCCGGCTCGGCCGCGATCGATATCGCCCTCCTGAGCCAAAAGTTCAAGGCAGAAGGCGACGGCGCCACCCTGGAAGAGTTCCTCCGCGCCGAACTTGCCGAGGTAGTGGGCAAGCGCGGTGGCGATGACCGGAGCAGCACCGACGTCGTGCTGTACGGTTTTGGCCGGATCGGCCGCCTGCTGGCGCGCCTGCTCATCGAAAAGGCCGGTGGCGGCCAAGGACTGCGCCTGCGCGCCGTCGTGGTTCGCCGCGGCTCCGATAACGACCTCACCAAGCGCGCCAGCCTCCTGCGCCGCGACTCGGTCCACGGCCCCTTCCGAGGCACCATCCGCGTGGACGAGGACGCCAACACCATCACCGCCAACGGTGTGCAGATTCAGGTCATTTACTCGGACAATCCTGCCACGATCGACTACACCGCGTACGGCATCCACAACGCCTTGGTGGTGGACAACACGGGACGCTGGCGCGATGCCGAAGGCCTGTCCCAGCACCTGCAGAGCAAGGGTGTTGCCCGGGTACTCCTGACTGCTCCGGGCAAGGGCCCGGTCAAGAACATCGTGCACGGGATCAACCACGGCAGCATCGAGGAGACTGACCGGATCGTCTCGGCAGCGTCCTGCACCACCAACGCCATCACCCCGGTCCTGAAGGCCATCAACGACAAGTTCGGCGTGATCCACGGCCACGTTGAAACCGTCCACTCCTTCACCAACGACCAGAACCTGATCGACAACTTCCACAACGGCGACCGCCGCGGCCGCTCCGCCGCGCTGAACATGGTTATCACCGAAACCGGTGCCGCCACTGCTGTGGCGAAGGCGCTGCCCGAACTCCAGGGCAAGCTCACCGGCAGCTCCATCAGGGTCCCCACCCCCGACGTTTCGCTGGCCATCCTGAACCTGAGCCTGGAAAACGGCACCACCAAGGACGCGGTCAACAACTTCCTGCGGGAAATGTCACTGCGCTCGGACCTGCGCAGGCAGATCGATTACGTCGATTCTCCTGAGGTCGTTTCCACCGACTTCGTCGGCTCCCGCCGCACCGGCGTCGTGGACGGCCTGGCCACCATCGCCAACGGCAAGAACCTCGTCCTCTATGTCTGGTACGACAACGAGTTCGGTTACAGCTGCCAGGTAGTCCGCGTCATGGAAGAGATGGCCGGCATGAAGCGCCCCTCCTTCCCCGCTACGGATGTCGTTGAGGAAGCCATGTCGGTGCTTGCCGCACTGGCCTAAATTCAACCGCCGCTTATCTCGAGCCGCGGCCACCACCAGCCGGCCGGAGACGCTACCGGCGGGCAGCAACAGAAAGGTACATCAACATGAGCATCACCTTCCAGCCCAGCGAGCTCTTCGCAGGGGAACTCGACGAATCCCTGCTCGGCGCGCCGTTGGCCGAGGTACTCGGCGACGAGATACCAACGCGAATTGCCATTCCCTTTACCAGCGACGACTCCCGCATCCTCTCCGGAGTCTGGGAAGCCGACCCAGGCCTATCCCGGTGGGAGTTCCTTGAGCGCGGTGAGGCGATTCATGTCCTTGAAGGCCGCATGGTGGTCACGGAGGATGGCGCTGAACCGATCACCCTGGAGGCCGGAACAGCCGCCATCTTCCCGATCGGTTGGCAGGGGACGTGGGAGATCCAGGAACGGATCCGGAAGTTCTTTGTGATCTTCACGTCCTAACCGCATTAGCTCTGCCGCGTCGGGCCCGGGGGTACCCCCGGGCCTGACAGATTTTGGCTCGTGCCGCACCATCAAAAGGCATTCAGGTGCCCTGCTGTAAACCTTCTCCTATGATTTGAGCCGAAACATGAAAATTGGAATCCTCACCAGCGGTGGCGACTGCCCCGGCTTAAACGCCGTTATCCGCGGCGCCGTCTTGAAGGGCATTGCCATCCACGGTCACGAATTCGTGGGGTTCCTGGACGGCTGGCGCGGTGTGGTTGAGGGCGACGTCATCGATATTCCCCGCACTTTGGTCCGGGGCATCGCGAAGCAGGGTGGCACCATCCTTGGCACCTCCCGCACCAACCCGTTTGAAAACGGCGGCGGGCCGGAGGTCATCAAGGCCCACATGAAGCGACTGGGCATCGACGCCATCATCGCGATCGGCGGTGAGGGAACCTTGGCTGCTGCGAAGCGCCTGACCGACGCCGGGTTGAAGATTGTGGGCGTCCCGAAGACCGTGGACAACGACCTTGACGCCACGGATTACACGTTCGGTTTCGACACGGCCGTGCAGATCGCCACCGAGGCCCTCGACCGGCTGCGCACTACCGGGGAATCGCACCACCGGTGCATGATCGTAGAGGTGATGGGCCGTCACGTAGGCTGGATCGCACTGCACGCCGGCATGGCGGCAGGCGCCCATGCCATTCTCATTCCCGAGCAGAAGGTCGGCATCGAACAGATTGCCCAGTGGGTGAAGGAAGCCCACGCCCGGGGCCGCGCACCACTGGTGGTGGTTGCCGAGGGGTTTGTCCCGGACCATATGGAATCCCCGCACTCCGAGCGTGGCCTGGACAACTTTGGGCGGCCCCGGCTCGGTGGGATCGCGGACCAGCTGGCCCCGGAACTGGAAGCCCGGACCGGCATCGAAACGCGTGCCACCATTCTGGGCCATATCCAGCGAGGCGGCGTGCCGTCAGCGTTCGATCGAGTCCTGGCCACGCGACTGGGCATGGCAGCCGTCGACTCTGTGGTGGAAGGCTTCTGGGGCACCATGGTTGCCCTGAAGGGCACGGAGATCGAGCAGGTGGGCTTCAAGGAAGCCCTGGGCCAGCTAAAGACTGTACCGCAGAACCGCTACGACGAAGCCGCAGTCCTGTTCGGCTGAGCTGCCCAGGCTGGTCGCACGGCGGCCAGTGGGCCGAGGGTGTTCTGCCAACCGAACGAAGTGGTTTCCGCCGCATCCGGCTCATGTGCCTTTTCCTAGGTCCGGGACCCAATACCGACGACCACACCGATGCTCCTATGGGCTTCAAATCGGACTTGGCGGGTGGACCAGGACTTGGCAGGTGAACAAAAAGGATCAGGACACGGTTCGGTTATGACGCGACGAGCTGGAGTTCGTAGCCGTCCTGAATGTGGAACAAACGGCGGCCATCAACAGGGTCATGGACCCAAATGATGTCGCCTTCAGCTGTCCGGGCGTCCACTAATCCGACATACTCTGGGCGTCCGCGGCCGATCAACTGCACCTTGTCTCCAACTTGGACATCGTCCCAGCCGGACCCTCCCACTCGATTCATCCCTGAAGTCACCATTCTCTCCTCGTTGTATGTTTAGCAGCAGCAGGATCTGATGGACTGGCTCAACCGGAAGACGGTGAACCTCCCAAAGGAGAGGTTGACGGTGAAACGGGTCACGGCTGTGCCACCGCCTGGCCTGTCTGCTCCCGGGTCTCGCCATACGGAACAGTGTCGCTGAGTTCGAATGTGTACCGGGCTGGATCATGCCGGGTGCCCCGAATGCCGGCAGACCCATGAGTCATAGCTGCTTGCCGGAGCACGGCTTCTGCCTCGTTAAGCAAATCGTAAAGTTCTTCAGGCCTGTCGATTAGTACTTCCACAGACTCGATGGTCTGACAATTCATGTCAACATTTTCTTGTGACGTTCTTGCCCCTGCAGCAACAGCAGGTGTTGGCTGGCTGTTGCTGCAGGGGCAAGTGGCGGCTTCAGTGATCTGATTCATGACCGCCTGATGGGGAAGGCCTCGAATCGTGCCGCTTAGGACATGGAGCCGTGGGCGGTGAAGAAGCCCAGGCCGTAGTCGGGGGTCTCGAAGGTGATTTCCGCTCCCTTGGGGAAGAAGAGTACGTCGCGCTCCTTGGCGTGGGTCACCTCTCCTGTGGCCCGGTCGGTGAGAATGAATTCACCCTTCACGACAACCTTCATTTCGTCGCACGTGTACGTGTACACCAGCGGCTCTGAGGCCTTGAGCTCGAAGAACCCGGAGCTCATGACCGAACCGTTGGGGTGGGTGAGGGAGTCGCCGATGGCGGCGTCGACTCCCGGGACGTTCATTGACGGCAGTCCGATGAAGCCGTTTTCCACTTTGTGGATGGATCCGGCTTTGGTGAACGTTCCTAGTGCTGTGGTTTCCATGATCTCTCCTGTGGATAGTGTTATGAAATTCCGACTTGTCTTCGTCAGAACTTTTTATCTTTGCCAGAACCGTCCATCTTTGGATTGGTTCTCTGTCGATAGCCTTTATTGGTGATTAGAAAATCACGTAGAGCTTGCGCAGCGTCTCGTGAAGCTCCCAGTTGCCACTCCAGCCACGGGGGATGAAGATCGTGTCGCCGGGACCGACGAGCTCGGGCTCGCCGCCGTCGGGCGTGACGGTCATGGAGCCTGAGAGGACGTGCACAAACTCGTTCGTTTCGAGTACCCAGCGGGAGGGTCCTGCGGTGCATTCCCAGATGCCGGATTCGGCACCTTTCCCGTCTTTCCACAGATAGATTCCACGGGTGTCCATCGTCTGCGGTCCGATGGCTTCAGGGCAGGGGCCCCAGTCGTCCAGATCCGTAGCGTTCTTCGCATCCCGGATGAGGGCTGCGGAGATGGAGGTTGTCTGTTGTGTCATTTGATTTGCCTTTCGAAAAGTTATGGAACTTTCACTGGTGAAGGGAGGCTCTGCTTCATTGCGGTCCGGATCGCTCTGAGGCGCCGGCACCGAAGGGTTCGGCGGTGACCGGGCGTCCCGCCATTATGGGTATGTCGGAATCAGACTTCGGAGTACCGGAAAGAGTGCGATTCCAGACCCTCGGGGTTGGGGCCGTAAATGGTGATCATCCGCGCGTAGACGGGTGCCCAGTATCGGCCCAGGCTGCCCGGGTTGACGCGTGCCGAATCGCCCGGCCTCAGGATGACAGTCTTGCCCTGGCTCTCAATATGGAGTTCTCCCTCCAGCACGAAAGCGGTTTCGCTGTGTGGGTGAAAGTCCTCCCAAGCACAGGAATCCAGCGTCCATTCCGAGAGGATAAAGTCATCCCAACTGCCTACCGGATGGGAATTGATAAACCGGCAGCGTAGCCGCCCGTATTCTCCACCCAAGGCCTCCAGGGGCCTTGCTGCCCAGAAGTCCACTGCATTTCCCGTCGTCACTGGCGGGGACTGAATGGCGCGTACATCATTCATGGCTTCAACCGTTTCAAGAGTCGGAAATCTTCTTTTAAGACGCCCGGTGAATGTCAGTTACATCGCGTGATTGTGAGGTAGACCACCGTGCTGGGATAGACATTACATGAACAATTGTTCAAGTCAAGCGTTCATGCTAGATCCATTGAAAATGACGCGGGTCGGAAACGGGTTCGCGAAATCTTCAGTTGAACCATTGACTTGAACACTTGTTCGTGTCACAGTATGTGGACAACTAGCGTGACTGGCATCACACCAGCCGAACTCAAAGCAGAGCCCGGCTGGCCCTCTAGGAATCAGGGGATGCATGGTTCGCCGGCAATCTTCTCCGGGAGCCCTGACCGGGCTTCAGAGGTGATCGTCAACGCAGTCACTACATCAGCGATGAACAGTTCGACAAATCTTTCGCAGCGTCCTACAAAACGCAGGAAAGCATGAAGTTATCTGCCCCCGCGGTATCTGCGGGGAACGTTTCCTGCCAGTACTTCGACGGGCACGCCTTCACCGGGACGTCTATCCGACCGATGAGTATGAGACCGCGAAAACCACCATGATGTGCTGCGTTCCGCGCGGCCTGAACCACGACTTGGAGTTGGACATTTGAGCATCATAAACATCGATAAAGACCCTGACACCGCGCCCGCCGAACTCATTGAGGACCGCGCGCCCAAAGTCAACTGGCGGGTCTTCATCATCGCGTCAGTCATTATTATTGCTTTCTCTGCCTGGGCGATGCTGGTGCCTGCAAGCGCCCAGTCCACCATGAAGACGGTGGTGTCCTGGATCGCGGAGAACCTCGGCTGGTTCTACGTTCTCACCGTCACCGTCGTCATCGGATTTGTCCTGTGGGTGGCGCTGTCCAAGGTCGGTTCGGTCCGAATGGGCCCGGACCACTCCCGGCCGCAATACAAGCTCTTCACCTGGGTGGCCTACCTGTTCGCCGCGGGCGTGGGCATCGACATGCTGTTCTACTCCGTGACCGAACCCATCACCCAGTACATGAATCCGCCGGAGGGCGCAGGCCAGACGGCCGAGGCAGCCCACGAAGCCGTGGTGTGGACCATGTTCCACTATGGCGTGGCAGGCTGGGCCATGTATTCACTCCTCGGCATGGCTATGGGCTATTTCGCGTACCGGTGGGGCACTCCGCTGTCCATCCGGGCTGCCCTTTACCCGCTGCTCGGCAAACGCGTCCGGGGCGGGCTCGGCGACACGATCGACATCATCACCCTGGTGGGCACTGTTTTTGGTGTGGCTACAGCCATGGGGATCGGCGTGGTGCTGCTGAACGTCGGCTTCTCGATTATGTTCGGCCTCGAAGAGGGCCTGGCGCTGCAGATCGCGCTGGTGATTGTCGCCGTCGTACTGACCATAGCCGCGTGCACGTCCGGCGTTGACAAAGCGATCCGCTGGGTCGCGGAGCTGAACATCTGGAGCGCCGCTGCCCTGCTGCTGTACATGCTGGTGACCGGCCAGACCTCTTTCCTGCTCAATTCCCTGGTGGAGAACATCGGCCGCTTTATCTTCACCTTGCCCGAACGTACCCTGCAGACGTTCGCATACCAGGAAGGCGGTTCAGAGTGGATGGGCGGCTGGACCCTGTTCTTCTGGGCATTTTGGCTGGCCTGGGGCCCGTTCGTGGGGCTCTTCCTGGCCCGCATCTCTCGCGGTCGGACGCTGCGGGAGTTCGTCATCGCCGCCGTCACCTTCCCGGTGCTGTGCGACTTCCTGGTTGTGAGTATCTTCGGTAACAGTGCCTTGCACGAGGTCCTGAACGGGAATGAGGCGTTCGCGCAGCTGGCCATTACCAGCCCGCAAGAGGGCTGGTACGCGCTGCTTGGGATGTTCCCCGGAGCGCCTCTCCTGATAGGGCTGGGCACGTTGTCCGGCATGCTGTTCTACCTCACCAGCGCCAACTCCGGCGCCATGATGATGTCCAACTTCTCTTCCCACATCACCAATGCGACCCAGGATGGCGCCAAGTGGCTCCGGATTTTCTGGGCCTTGGTTACCGCGCTACTGACCATCGCGATGCTGGTGGCCGGCGGCGTGACCACCATGGAATACGCCACGCTGATCTTCGGTCTGCCGGTGACGATCATCGCCTGGCTGGTGATGGCCTCGTTCACCAAAGCGCTGCGGATGGAGAAGGCCGATCGTGAGGGCCGCGTGCTGCGGCGGCAGTCGATGGCGGTGCACGGCGGTAATGCGGCGGACCGCACTTGGGGCCAGCGCCTGGCACGGGTACGCTCCTACCCGTCCAAGAACGAGGTCGCGGCGTTTATTGAAGCCACAGCGCGACCGGCGCTGGCCGAAGCCCTTGAGGAGTTCACGAAGCAGGGCCATGAGGCAACCCTGCACACCCTCCCGAGCGAACACACGGGCGTCCCCAGCCATGTTCTCGTGGTCACCATCCCGGACCACCGCGACTTCCACTATCAGATCCAGGCTGTAGAGGCCTCAGTGCCGAAATTTGGCAGGCATAAGAGCCATGAAACCGATGTCTACTACCGCGTTGAAGTGTTTTCTCAGACCGGCTCCGAGGGCTACGACCTGATGGGCGTGACCTGGCAGCAGATCATGGAGGACGTGCTGGTTCGCTACGAGGCCCATCTCAGCTTCCTGACCTACTCGAACGAGTACGACCACCCCACTCTCATCACCCCGCCGGCACCGCCGACCACGGGTAGCCTCGCATAGGCGGAGCTGCGGATGTGTCGAACATGGTGGGCGCCTTCGTCGCCCACCATGTTCGCTCGCCTTACCGCATCGTGTCCGCGCCAAGGCTACAAAGCCGCTAACTGTCCGCTGCCGGCGTGCGTCCTCAGGTTCCCGCATGTGGACGCTGAGAGGGAAAGCGGACCGCAGGCCAAAGCTGAACAGTCCGACGGGAAAGATACGAGGCACCGCTCACCGCTGCTTTGGGCGGCGGAGGAGAATATACGTGCCCGCTCCATTTCATAGGCGGGATAGATAGCTAAGGTCGCATCGGCCCCTTTGGCGACAGCCCGCATGGTCACCGACTAGGGGTTCACTATCTTCGCGGTGAACCGTTGACTTGAATGCAAGTTCATGCCAGAAGTACATTCTCCCTTAAAAAACGGTGAAAGATCATGGCTAGAACCACTCCACAGCTCCCGACAGTGAATACGGGCGAAGCGATCGATTTCTGGCCGGCGAAGTCCCTCGAAGCCATGCAGAACAAATGGCAGGGATTGCGCTGCAGGTTTATAAATTCGCATCCGAGACCGTCATCCTGAAGCCGGGAGATTCTGCACGCGTAAATCCCGGACGAGCCGGCCGCTACTGGGCACCCGTCTACGCGCGGATGGTCACCATTTACGGCCCGAACCCCGAAGGCCTGGAGTCCCACTCCTTCAAATACTCCGAGCTCTGAGCCCAGGTCCACCGGCCGCTGAGACAAAGGCCCCTGCGTGGCCGTTCGGGGACCCTTGGCACGACGCACACCGTGGCCGCTCTCCGGTCAGCAGGATTCTTCCAGACGTCCATCACGTGCCGGACGGCCCGCTGGCGAAGCTCGTCTGGATACCTCTTAGGCGCTGGCAAGTACCACCTATTTGTTTGTCCACTGGATTTCGAGGCCGGCACTGGTCCAGCGCACGGACCGCAGATCAGGGACTACGGCGTCCGGCTGATGTTCGCCGATATCCCGGCCTCCGACGCCAAGGACGTGTCCCACCTGAGCGGCGCGTGCCGCGCGAATGCCGGCAGGGGCGTCTTCCGCCACAACGCACTGGTCTGCCGGCACGCCAAGACGTTGTGCTGCGGCAAGGTAGCCTTCGGGGTGCGGTTTGCCGTGTCTGACGTCGTCGGCCGTTATCAGTACCTCGGGAGGGGTGAGCCCGGCGGCGGACAGACGGGCGTGGGCCAGGTCGCGTGACGCGGAGGTCACTACAGCCCACCGGCCGGCGGGTATCGCTGCCAGGAGATCGGCGGCGCCGGAGATCTCTGTGGCGGTAGCTGCGTCTTCTATTTCCAGTGCGTCGATCAGTTCCACAGCGGCTGGACGCTTCGACGGGGAGATAAATTGCGCGACGGTATCGACCGATCGTCGTCCATAAACGGTAGGGAGGACTTCTTCTGGGTCCAGGTTCATCTCGTGCGCCCATCGGGTCCAGGAACGCACAACGGCGGTGTCCGAATCGACGAGCACCCCGTCGCAGTCGAACAGTACGGCAGTGCAGTGCAGGGCAGTCACGGTACGGCCCCCGCCCGTCGTGCTGCGCAGCTCCGACGGGTGCTCTTCTACGCGCCGGTTAAACCGTGCGAAGTGGTCTTGAGACGCCATAGTGCATCCTTTGGTAACTAGGGTTCCTGCGTAGGTCGCGGGAGTTGAGTCTGTGGTGCGCTTGCTGCTCTGGGTCACGCGTCCTCTTGATTCCTCGCCGCCTGGTCGAGAGCTTCCAGCACGCGGGCGTTGTTTACCGCGTCCGTGAGGTCGTAGCGCAGCGGTGTACTGCTCAGGACGCTGTCGGCGAAGTGTTCCCCCATTCGCACGAAGTGGTTTTCACCCTTGACGTGATGATAGACAGTCTCCTGCCCGAAGTGATGCTCCTCCAGGACCGAATCCTCCTCCAGGAGCCCGAAAGGATTGTCGAGGTAGAGCCGGCCGCCGGTGCCCGTTATTTCCAGAAAGTTGCGGCGCTCGAGGTTCACTCCCGTATCAAAAAGCGCTGTCTGGCCGTCGGCAAAGCGGAGCATGCCCGCAATGCTGGTGTCGATCCGACCGTCGTCGTTGGCGTCGCGGTAGTTTCCAAAGGCGGCGACATGTGCCGGCTCCTGCCCCGTGACCATCCGGCTCATGTTGACGCAGTAGCACCCAGCATCAAAAAGTGCGCCGCCGCCGAGCCCCGTATACCAGCGGATGTTGTCGTCCCCGCCCGCATCAAAGGAGTGTGCAACGTGCACAAAGGTCAAGGTGCCCACCGCACTGGCCCCAAGCAACTCCTGCAGCTTCTCGAAACGCGGGTGGAAACGGTACATAAAGCCTTCCAGGACTTTCAGCCCGGTCTCGTCGGCCTTGCGCGCAATCTCCTCGCACTCGGCGGCGCTCATCGCCAAAGGCTTCTCACAGAGGACGTGCTTGCCCGCGTCCAAGGCTTTAAGTATCCACTCAAGGTGCAGCGCGTTCGGCAGCGCAATGTAAACAGCGTCAATGTCCGGGGAACCCAGCAACGCCTCATACGAACCAAACGCCTGGGGCACGCCGTGCCTATCGGCATACTCCCTGGCCTTTTCCTCGGTACGGGACCCAATACCAACCACCACACCGTTTTTTGTTTCCTGCAACGCGGGAATGGTCTTACGGACGACGCGTGCGGTGCCCAGGACACCCCAACGCAATTTCTCGCTCATTGAATACTCCTATTCAGGCTCTCTGCCTTGGCAGTGCGGCTTCATGCCCGGTCGCAGTTTATGGGTTCGGATCGTACTGCAGTGAGGGATCTTGGCTCCCAGCCCTCTTCGGCTAGAACGTCTTGCCGAGGGAGCCGAGCTGGCGGGCGGCCTCGACGATGCGGGCAGCCATGCCGGCCTCGGCGGAGGCACCCCAGACACGGGGATCGTAGGTCTTCTTGTTGCCCATTTCGCCGTCGATCTTCAGCACGCCATCGTAGTTGGCGAGCATATGCCCGGCCACCGGACGCGTAAAGGCGTACTGCGTGTCCGTATCGACGTTCATCTTGATCACACCATAGGAAACGGCGTCAGCGATCTCCTGATCGGAAGAACCCGAACCGCCGTGGAACACCAGGTCAAACGGGTTCTCCTTGCCGAGCCTGGCACCCACCTCGGCCTGGATCTGCTTGAGCAGCTCCGGGCGCAGCTTCACGCCACCGGGCTTGTACACACCGTGGACGTTACCGAACGTCAGCGCCGTCAGGTAGCGGCCGTTCTCGCCGGCGCCCAGGGCCTCGATGGTGGCCAGGGCATCTTCGGTGGTGGTGTACAGCTTCTCGTTGATCTCGTTCTCCACGCCGTCTTCCTCGCCACCGACGGTGCCGATTTCAACCTCGAGCATCATCTTCGCCGCAGCCGAACGCTCCAGCAGCTCGCGGGCAATGCGCAGGTTGTCCTCGAGGGTCTCGTGCGAGCCGTCCCACATGTGCGAGTTGAAGATCGGGTTCCGGCCGGCCTTGACCTCAGCCTCGGAAGCTGCCAGCAGCGGCAGGACAAAGCCGTCCAGCTTGTCCTTGGGGCAATGGTCCGTGTGCAGCGCAATGTTGACGTTGTAATTCTTCGCCACCTCGCGGGCAAAGGCAGCGAAACCGAGCGAACCGGCCACCATGTCCTTGACCGATGCACCGGACCAGTACGCTGCGCCACCGGTGGAAACCTGGATAATGCCATCGGACTCAGCCTCGGCGAACCCGCGGATGGCCGCATTCAGGGTCTGCGACGACGTCACATTGACCGCCGGAAACGCAAAGCCCCCGGCCTTGGCACGATCGATCATCTCGGAGTAGATCTCTGGGGTTGCAATGGGCATGCTGACTCCTCAAGTGGATTTTGTTTTTGGGCGCGCCTGCCACAAGCACGTGCCAGACAGTCCCAAGGCCCCACGCAGTCCTCCGAAAGGATTGCGCGGGGCCTCAGTGAAATGAACCTACTCGGCAACCTCGCCGGTGGATTCGTAGGTGGCGATCTTGCCGATGCGGCGCTCGTGGCGTTCGGCGTTGCTATACGGTTCGGCGAGGAACGCCTCGATCAGTTCGGTGGCCTCGTGAACGGTGTGCTGGCGGCCACCCACTGCCACGACGTTGGCGTTGTTGTGTTCGCGGGCCAGTTTGGCGGTGTCGAGGTTCCATGCCAAGGCCGCGCGCACGCCTTTCACCTTGTTCGCAGCGATCTGCTCGCCGTTCCCTGAGCCCCCCAGCACGATCCCGAGGGCGTCAACGCCGGCGGCCTGGTCGGCCACGACGGCAGCCGCGGCCTTGATGCAGAATGCCGGGTAGTCGTCCTCAGCGTCGTAGGCCGCTGGCCCGTGGTCTACCATCTCGTAGCCACTGGCTGAGAGTGCGGTGATGAGGTAGGAGCTAAGCTCCATACCCGCGTGGTCGGTTGCGATGTGAACGCGCATGAGGGGTCCTTCAGACTCGTGGGGTGCGGTGTTGTTGTCGTGCAGCGTGGTTAGCCGAAAGCGAGCTGCCCGTTGGCGCGCAGCGACTCGATGGCGTCCTCAGGCGACGGCCTGCCGTATACGGCGGATCCGGCCACAAAGACGTTGGCACCGGCCTCCGCGGCGCGGGTGATGGTTTCCTCTGTGATGCCGCCGTCCACCTGGATGGCCACGTTCACCCCCGCACCGTCCACTGCCGCGCGGGCACGGCGGATCTTGGGCAGCATGACGTCCAGGAATGCCTGGCCGCCGAAGCCCGGCTCCACCGTCATGATCAACAGCATGTCCAGTTCGGTGAGCATGTCCAGGTACGGTTCCACCGGAGTGGCCGGGCGAAGTGCCATGCCAGCCTTGGCCCCACGGGCGCGGAGTTCCCGGGCGAGTTTGATGGGGGCATCTGATGCCTCGACGTGGAACGTCACAGAGCTCAGGCCGGCGTCGGCGTACTGCGGCGCCCAACGGTCCACGTTTGCGATCATCAGGTGGGCGTCCAACGGGACGGGGCTGACCTTCTGCAGCCGTTCCACAACAGGCAGGCCGATGGTCAGGTTTGGCACAAAGAGGTTGTCCATAACATCCACGTGCACGGCATCGGCGTTGCTGATGCGGGCAAGCTCGGCCTCGAGGTTGGCGAAGTCGGCCGAGAGGATGCTGGGGTTGATGCAGCATTTCAGAGGTGATGCGGACATGGTGTCTGCCTTTCGGTAGCTGTCAGAGCTCGGATCAGGATGCCTTCCGAGCAGCGGCAAGGGCACCTTCGACGTCGGCCAGCAGTTCCTTCCAGCTGGCTACAAACTTCTCCAGGCCCTCGGATTCGAGGAGGGCAACCACCTCGTTGTAGGAGATGCCCAGTGCGTCCAGTGCGTACAGCACGGCCTTGGACTCGGCATAGGCGCCGGTGATGGTGTCCCCGGTGACCACGCCGTGGTCGAACGTGGCGTCCAGGGTCTTCTCCGGCATGGTGTTGACGACGTCGGCAGCAACCAGTCCTGTGACATACAGGGTGTCGGGGTAGGCCGGGTCCTTGACGCCGGTGGACGCCCACAGGGGACGCTGCGGACGTGCGCCGGCTTCGGCCAGGACCTCCCACCGATCGGTGGAAAAGAGCTGCTCGTAGACCTGGTAGGCCAGGCGGGCGTTGGCTACGCCTGCCTTGCCCTTGAGGGCCTTGGCTTCGTCGGTGCCGATGGCGTCAAGGCGCTTGTCGATTTCGGAGTCAACGCGGGAGACGAAGAACGAGGCCACGGAGTGGATCGTGGACAGGTCGTGGCCGTTGTCCTTGGCCAGTTCCAGGCCGGACTGGAAGGCGCTGATGACGGCCCGGTAGCGCTCCAGGGAGAAGATCAGGGTCACGTTGACGCTGATGCCCTCGCCCAGGGTTGCCGTGATGGCCGCAAGGCCTTCAAGGGTTGCCGGGATCTTGATGTGGACGTTGTCCTTGTCCACCTTTTTGTAGAGGTTCTTGGCTTCGGCGATGGTGCCGGCCGTGTCCCAGGCAAGGCGCGGGTCAACTTCGATGGACACGCGGCCGTCAACACCCTTAGTGGCGGCGGCGATCGGAGCGAACAGGTCGCAGGCGTCAGCGACGTCGGTGGTGGTGATCTCGAAGATAGTCTCTTCGACGCCGGCACCCTGCGCGGCAAGTTCGGCGATCTTTGCGTCATAGTCGGAGCCGGAGGTGATCGCGGCCTGGAAGATGGACGGGTTGGTGGTCACACCGACCACATTCTTTTCGTCGATGAGCTTCTGCAGGCTGCCGCTTGCGAGACGCTCACGCGAAAGGTCGTCGAGCCAGATGGACACGCCGGCGTCGGACAGCTGGGCGGTGGGGGTTGCGTTGGTCATGGCTTCTTCCTTCAAAAATTGTGGACTGGTGACAGTTCGCGGCCGCGCCGCGGGACGTCCCCCCATGAGGCCGTCCCGCGGCGCTGGCCGCAGTGCAGGTAAATATCAGTTGCGGGCAGCGGCCAGGGAGTCCTTGGCGGCGGCGGTAACTGCCTCCGCGGTGATGCCGAACTCCTGGAACAGGCGTTTGTAGTCAGCCGAAGCGCCGTAGTGTTCGAGCGAGATGGAACGGCCGGCATCGCCAACGAATTCCCTCCAGCCCAGGGCCAGGCCGGCTTCGACGGAGACGCGTGCCTTGACTGCTGCGGGCAGCACGGACTCTCGGTAAGCCGCGTCCTGCTTGTTGAACCACTCAACACAGGGCATGGAGATGACGCGGGCAGCGATCCCTTCGGCCTGGAGTGCCTCGCGGGCCTGGACGGCCAACTGGACCTCGGAGCCGGTAGCGATCAGCAGAACGTCGGCCGGAACAGTGGCGCCGTCCTTGCAAGCTTCTGCCAGGACATAGCCGCCCTTGGCCACACCCGCCGGGGAAGCAAAGGTATCACCCTGTGCTGCACCGTTACCGCGGGCGAAGGTGGGGACGTTCTGACGGGTCAGGACAATCCCGGCCGGGTTTTCGTGGTTCTCCAGCATGGTCTTCCATGCCATGCCCACCTCGTTGGCGTCGCCGGGGCGGACTACGTCCAGGCCCACAATGGCGCGCAGCGTGGAGAGCTGCTCCACCGGCTGGTGGGTGGGACCGTCTTCACCCAGGCCGATGGAGTCGTGGGACCACACGTAGATGGACGGGACACCCATCAGAGCCGAGAGGCGGATGGCCGGGCGCTGGTAGTCACTGAAGATCAGGAACGTACCGGAAAACGCGCGGGTCCGGCCGTGCAGCGAGATACCGTTCACGATCGACGCAGCGGCGTGCTCACGGATGCCGAAGTGCAGAACCCGGCCGTAGGGGTTGCCCTTCCAGGCATCGGTGGAGCGGGAGACCGGGATGAAGGAGGCCGAGCCTTCGATGGTGGTGTTATTGGACTCGGCGAGGTCAGCCGAACCGCCCCAGAGTTCCGGCATGACCGGTCCGAGTGCGTTCAGGACCTTACCCGACGCTGCCCGGGTGGAGACATCCTTGCCAGCTTCGAAGACCGGCAGGACTGCATCAAGTCCGGCGGGAAGCGTCTTAGCTTCGATCCGCTCCAGCAACGCGGCGCCCTCAGGGTTGGCCGACTGCCACGCCTCAAATGAGGAGTCCCATTCGCTGCGGGCTGCAGCGCCGCGGTCGACGACGGCACGGGCGTGGGCCAGGACGTCCTGGTCCACCTCGAAGGACTTGGCGGGATCGAAGCCCAGCACCTCCTTGAGGCCTGCGACTTCCTCGGCGCCCAGTGCTGAACCGTGGATCTTGCCGGTGTTCTGCTTCTTGGGTGCCGGGTAGCCGATGATGGTGCGCAGCGAGATGATGGACGGCTTGGACGTCTCGGCCTTTGCGTCCAGCAGTGCAGAGTACAGCTCCTGGACGTCTTCGACGTACTCGCCCGTCTCGGTCCAGTCCACGCGCTGGGTGTGCCAGCCGTACGCCTCGTAGCGCTTGAGGACATCCTCGGTAAAGGAGATGTCAGTGTCGTCCTCGATGGAGATATGGTTCTCGTCGTAGATCACCACGAGGTTGCCCAGTTCCTGGTGCCCGGC